>JAUZEY010000051.1 GCA_030838785.1 Actinomycetota bacterium
TGGAGCGTCTGGTGGGCTTCGAGCGAACCGCCCCGCCCGGTGGGCTCCGGCTTGACGGCGATCTGGTAGCGGTCGCCGGGGGCGTTGCACAGCGAGTACTGGCGGACCCGGCCGCTGGGCAGGTGGAGGTCGACGTGCGAACCGGGCGTGAACCGGGGCAGCGGCTCGTCGACTCCCTCGAGGACGAAGGTGGCGATCCCGGCACCGCCGACCTCCCGCCGTTCGGCCACCCGTGCCGTCCTGACCGTGGCGTAGGCCTGGCGGGGAAGCTCGATCGACTCCGGGCCCCGGAACAGGCCTCGCTCGGGGATTCCCTGCCGGGTGAGCACCCCGTCGCTCAAATCCCAGAGGTGGTGGTAGCGGTGGAACGGGATGTGCGGCATGGCGTGATGGAGGCAGTGGTCGGTCTGGCCCAGCCAGTAGAGCTTGCCTGCCCGCGACGTCCGGATGGTCACGGTGGTCTGGAAGGGCGCCGTCTCCCAGTTCGCCTCCTCCGGATGCTGGATGTGGGCGAAGAAGTAGACCAGGGTGATGGTCGCCAGCTTCTGGGGGATCAGCCACACGAGGACGAACTCCCAGGCGTAGGGGGAGAGCAGGAAGGCCACCTGGACCCCGATGTAGATCGCCAGCGTGAGCACGAACATGGCCCGCTCCCGGCGGGGGCGGATCCGCCACAGCTTGGTGAAGTACCAGTGGGTCCAGATCCACTCCGGGGTCATGAGCACCAGGGGGAGCGCCGGCTTGGGGGCGCGCACGAAGAGGTCGTCCGGGTCCCGGTCGGGGTCCCCCACCCAGCGATGGTGCTCCATGTGGAGGATCCGGTAGATCGTGGTGCTCAGGCCGGGGATGAAGATGAACGCCGACACCGTGCCGATGAGATTGTTGAGCCGCTCGTTCCTCGAAGCCGATTCGTGGACGGCGTCGTGGAGCGGCGTGAAGCTCACATAGATGGCGGTCTGGTTCAGCGCCAGCATGAGGAGGAACGGGATGCTTCCCGCCAGGTACGCCCAGGTGGCGGCGCCGAAGGTGCCGTAGGCCAGTGCGATCAGGCCGATGTGCGGCCACGACACGACCGGCTTGCGGGCCACCTTCGCGTACTCCGGGTCCTGCACCACCTGAGCCAGGACCTGACGGACGGACGGATTGGCGGTGATCGTCATGTTGCCAGTCTCCACCCGAACCCCCCTCTGGCACCATGTCCTCCAGGTCGACTTCTGCAGGAGTTTCCTGGCCGCACGCACAAATCGGCATCTACGGGATCCTGTCGAACGCGTCGTACCCGGCACCGGGGCGGCCGACCACGCCCTCGCTGTGGTGGACGTCGACGCTTTTGTGGCTGCCGAGCAGGGCCGTCTCCTCAGGCTGGCCTACAGCCTGACCACCAGCCCGGTCCCCGGCTGAGCGAGTGCCCGCTGTCACGACCAGTTGATCGACAGAGAGGTCGCCGCCGTGCTCGCCTTCATGACTAGGCGATATTCGTTCAGAGGCAGGGAGCGGAAGCCGAAGTGTTCGTAGAAGCCGCGGGCCCGCTCATCAATGGCGTCCACCACGATGGCTCGACCGCCGGCGATGCGGATGGCGTTCAGGATCGTTGTGAGGGCCTCGGCAAGCAGGTCCCCGCCGAGGTGCTGACCGTGGAGCTGCTCGGAGAGAGCGAGCCGCGCCAGGAGAAATCCCGGAATGACGTCCGGAGCACCGCGACCCACCGAGGAGGGGACGTCCTCGCGACGGATGCCGTGGGGGATGACTGCGTAGTAACCGATGATCCGCTCGTCGTCGCCGATCCACAGGTAGACGCGTGCCGTCCCGGCGCGATCGGCGGTGATCGCAGCGTCCCGAAGCCAGGAGTCGAGGTCGTTGTTCCCCGAAGTGAACGACTGGATGTCGCGCTCGGGCGACAGCCGCTCGAAGCGCGACACCTACCCAGCGACGCGGGCTTGTCGCCTGGCGGCGGCCCGGGCCAACGCAGGCACGGTCTCCGGCTCCGCGTCGAGTTCCTTGAGGAGGGCGTCGAAGTAGTCGGTGGGGACCACCGTCTCGTCGGAGAACCTTCGATGAGCAGCCTGGCGGGAGACGCCGTAGATCGCGCCGATCTCCGCCCAGGTCATACCTCCGGCCTGGGCGTCGAGCAATACCCGACGTTCAAGGGCTCCGACGCCCGTCGCGAGGTGGTGCACAGCCCGGACGCGATCGGTGGCGTTCGGCGAGTCGAGAAGATCCCGGACGTTCTTCAGGAGGCCATCAACGACGTGTCCGTAGTCCGTCTCAGCCTGGTCGGATTTCATGCTGTCAACGATATGTTGACAGCCTCCACTTGTCAACAAAATGATGACAGGCCTTCCACTCCCTCCAGACGTGGTGCGGGCGGTGGGGCTCGAACCCACACGAGCTTTCGCTCAGCGGTGTTTAAGACCGCCTCCTCGACCAATTGGGATACGCCCGCGTCGCCGAAAACGGTACCTGCCGGGGGTGCCCCGGGGTTAGCGGACGGCGGCTTCGGTGTCGAGGCGGGCCACGAGGCGCTCGACGAGGCGGCGGATCGTGTCGCGGATCACCCGTACTTCCACGGACGGGCGGCCAGCGGGGCTGGGGATCCCCCACTCCTCCCGAGGGACGTCCCGGGCCACGTCGGGGTTGAGGGTGAAGCCCAGCGTGACGATCCGGTCGACGGCGGCGGCCAGCTCCGGGGTCAGCTCGGTGCCGGGGCCGTCGACGACGGGCACGCTGTCCTCCGACAGCGACGCCGCCGCCTCGAGGCGGACGCCGGCCGCGGCTTCCAACCCGGCCGACAGCGGCTCGTACCGGTCGCCGGCCAGGAGGGTGAGGTAGGCGGCGCACATCCGCGACGCCCCGCCGTCGTGTTCGCAGACGAAGAGGATGCGGGGACGCCCTCCTCGTGCCTCGGTCACCCTCAGCCCGCCCGGGGCCCGGTCACGCCTCCTCGGCCGCCCGCGCCGGACGCCGGCTCCGGAGAAGGGTCTTGGCCAGCAGGTCCACCGTCCGGTGGACGAGCGGGTCGCCGGGGAACTCGTTCACGAGGGCTACGGCCCGCCCGTAGGCGCCCTCCAGCGCCCGGGACCGGCCGGCCGCCTCGGCCAGCACCTCGGTCATGACCACCCGCTCGGCCACTCCCTCGGTGAGGAGGGCCAGCGCCAGCCCGAACAACCACGATGCCTGCCCGGCGATGTCGGAGTCGGGCGGCTTCGGCCGCTGCGGGGTGAGGTCGACGGTGTCGGCGCCCGGCCCGGCCGGAACGGGCGAGGCGGGCGAGACGGGCGAGACGGGCGAGACGGGCGAGACCGTCGCCGGTGTCGGATCCGCCAGGACCGTTCTGTCTGATCGGCCGCCCCTGGCGGCGGTGCCTTCGCCGGGCTCCGCGCCCCGGCCGGGCAATGGCGCCAGCGTCGTCACGGAGCGGCGACCGCCTGTTGGACGTTCGGGGCGGCGGACATCGACGCGGTGACCGCCGCGACGGTCTCGACCCGTTCGACCGCGTCGAGATCGAGCTCCGGCGTGACCAGCTCGACCGGAATGTTGAACAGCCGCTCGATGCGGGCCGGGACGTCGCGGCGAAGCCATTGCGACGGCCCGACCGGCAGTGTCGAAAGGATCAAGGCGTCGAACGACCGACGCCGTAGTACCGCTCCGATGGCCACCACCGGGCTGGGATCGCCGACCTCGCCGACCACATGGGCCCCGAGGGCCCGGAACCGCTCGAGCGCATTGTCGAGACGGCGACGCGCCACGGCGGCGGCGTCAGCCGGCGTCCAGCGCACGGGTTCGTGGGCCCTCGTCGCCGGCACGAGGAGGAAGAACTCGCTCGGACCGGCATCGGTGCAGGCTCTGATCTTGTCGGCTAGCTCTGGCTGCCTCAGCGTCTGATTGGCCACCACGAGGTAGTGGCGCATCCAACTCCCCCTGTGTGTCCGGGCCCCCCTCGTCAGTAGCGACGCCATCGTAGGCGCGACTAGGGGCGCTGAACAGTTACCTGGCGCATTACCTGTCAGTTTCGTCCGATCCAATGCGACTACGTGGATCGCCAGACGAGATGTGGTAGGCCGTAACGTGCCAAGCCGGGCCAATCCGCTCCAGCAGCATCTCGTCGACCACGCTGTCGCCGGAGTGCAATTCGAGCCGGGCCAGCACCCGGGCCACCGGCCCGTTGACGTCGACCTGCTCCGGATGGACCGCCCTGACCAGCCCGGCCAGGCCGCGACCCTCGCCCCGGTAGGCGGCCACCTTGTCCCGGACGAACTGGTCGCGGGTGCGCCCGTCCCGCAGGTTGGGGCCGGAGAGGTTCCACAGGGTGGAGAAGTCGAGCCGGTCCCAGGCGTGCTCGTAGGCCACCGCGGTGTCGCCCGGGCTCGGAGCTCCCGCCTTCGCCACCGCCACCACCACCCACGTCGACATGGCCAACGTGAACACCAACAGCAACAGGATGGGCACGATGGTGGGGGAGGGATCGGCGGCGAGGACTGCCACGCCGACCAGGCTACGCCGCTCGCCCGCTGGCGGGTCAGTCGGGCTCGGAAATCGGCGCCGGCCGGGTTGCGCCCAGGCCGAGCTCCTCCCGCAGCTCGCGGTGCTCGGCCTGGAGGATGGCGAGGTCGCTCTCCACCGCGGCCAGGCGCGCCTCCAGGGCCGCCACCCGGTCGGAGGCCGCCACCGAACCACCGGAGGAGGACGACGGGCCGGCAGTGCCGGGCCCGGCGGCCGCCACCGGTCGGGCCTCCTCCCGCCACGCCACCTCGC
>JAUZEY010000068.1 GCA_030838785.1 Actinomycetota bacterium
CCGATCCTGTCCTGGATCCGGGGCGACGGCTGGCAGACGGCCCCGGCCACGAGCCTCAATGCCGAAACGGCCGCCTCCGAAGTCGCCGACTGGGACGTCACCGTCACCGCCCCGGCCGGCTACACGACCCTGGCTACCGGCGACGAGGCCGCCCCGGGCGCCCCTGGCTCGGGTGCCGCTGGCTCGGCGGCCTCTTCCACCGCGACGCGGTTCGTCGCCCGAGCGGTCCGGGACTGGGCGGCCACGGTCGCACCCATGCGGCTGGGCCACGCCAGCGCCCAAGGCGGGCGGACGACGGTCGTCGTCGGGGTGGCCGAAGGAGCGGCCGGAGACCCGCAGGCTCTGGCCGCCCGGAACGCCAAAGCACTCGACGACCTCGCCGCCCACTTCGGCGAGTATCCGTATCCCAAGCTCACCATCGGCGTGACGGCCGGGCTGACCGGCGGCATCGAGTTCCCGACCCACATCTTCCTGGGCTCCGGGGTGGCGACCGTCCATCTCGTGCACGAAGTGGCCCACCAGTGGTTCTACGGGCTGGCCGGCGACGATCAGTTCCGCGACCCCTGGCTCGACGAGGGCCTGGCCACCTACGGCGAGTCGCGGGTCGACGGCACCCTGGCCTACCAGCGCAGCCGGACAATCCCCGCCTACGGCCGGGGTCACCTCGGCGAGACGATGGCCTACTGGTCCCGGGCCGACGGGTCCACCTACTACGCATCGGTGTACGTCGGCGGCGTGCAGGCCCTCGGTGCGCTGGCCGACCGCATCGGGGGTTACGGGCCGCTCGACTGTGCCCTCCGCCGCTATGTCCACGACCGGGCGTACACCGTCTCCCGCCCGTCCGACCTGATGGCGGCGTTCGCCGCCCAGACGGGCATCGATCCTCGGCCCATATTCGCCGGCGGCGTCCGCTGACGCCCAGCGTCCTCAGCCCGACGAACCGGCGTTCCTTTCCCGGGATACAGCGGAGATCGAACGCCGGATGGAGCTGCCCCCCGCGCCGTCGGCAACTGGCGTTCATCTACCGAGGATGCGGCGGAAAACGAACGCCGGATTCGGTGCGGTGAATGCCGCAGTGATGCTTGACGTGGGGCGTATGTTCACCACGGTCAAATAAGGAGGCGCGAGTGACGTTGGGGCTGCTCTTCTTGGTTCTGTCCGGCGTGTTCTCCTTCGGCTGGGTGATGGGTTCCGCGCTGGGGTATCAGAACGGGCGCCACGACGCCGAGGAACTGGCCCGCCTCCAGAGCATGCTCGTCGAGTCGATCGAGCTCGACCTGCGCAAGTCCACCCCGGCGGCGGCGGCCGAGACGGGCGTCGTCACCCAGGGCAACCTGCTGGAAATGGTCTAGTACTGCGCGGGGGAGCTCCCTAATCCCGGCGCTGGTCGCGGAGGAAGCGTTCCAGCTCGGCGGCCAGGGTGTCGCCGTTCGGCAGGCTGTCCTCGTCGATCTGGTCGTCGTCCCGTTCTTCGAGCTGACGGACGTAGGCGGCGATGTCGGCGTCGGATCCGACCAGCTCGTTGACCCGGGCCTCCCACGCCACCGCCGCCTCGGCCAGGTCGCCGAGGCCGATCGGGATGGCGAGCACGTCGCTCAGGCGCTCGAGCAGCGCCCGGGTGGCCTTCGGGTTCGGCGGGCTGGCCACGTAGTGGGGGACGGGCGCCCACAGCGACACCGACGGCATCCCGGCCTGCTGGCAGGCGTCGTGGAGCACCCCGACGATCCCGGTCGGGCCCTCGTACCGGGAATGGGACAGACCCAGCTTGGCGATCAGCTCCGGGTCGACGGCGGTGCCGGTGAGCCGGGTCGGGCGGGTGTGGGGGACGTCGGCCAGGAGAGCGCCGAGCGTCACCACCATCTCGCAGCCCGTCTGGCGGGCGACGTCGATGACCGTGGTGCAGAAGGTCCGCCACCGGAGGTTGGGCTCCACCCCGGAGAACAACAGGAGGTCGCGGCCGACCTCTTCCACGCGGCCGGCGAAGTAGTCGTTGGCCGGCCAGGAGATCTTGCGGGTCGTGCCCTCGACGAGACTGACCTCCGGCCGGGTGGCCTGGAAGTCGTAGAACTCCTCGGGGTCGATGTGGGCGATGTGCGTCGCCTTCAGGCGGCGGCGGAGCCACGTGACGGCCCCGGAGGCGGCGTCGGCGGCGTCGTTCCAACCTTCGAAGGCGGCCACCATCACCGGGCGGTTGAGCGGGGGGTGCTCGTCCCAGATCACGGGTTCCATCGGGACCTACCCTACCCGGGCCGGGAGCGGACCCGGTTGTCTCGGCGGCCCAGGGAGAAACTTCCTGACCTGCATCTTTAGGCACGGTTTGGGCCGGTCCGCGGCAGTTGTACCAGCAAGGGCTGTTAAATTGTGTGGACGTCCAGCAGGATGACGGGTCTTTGCCGGAGAACGGTGCATCTGCGCCTTTGGTCTGTCTATACCCAGAAAGAGATGGGTTTGGCCGGTGCCACCCGAGGCGGACGCTCACCGACAAGGACACCGTTGCCATGACGATGGAGAGCCGGATCGACCACATCACCTCCGGCCCCGTGGCCGCCGGGCCCGGGCACGAGCACAGCGGAAAGGGCCGGGCCCTGCACATCGCGCCGGAGACCATCGACGCCATGGCCTTCTCGGCCGCCTTCGAGGCGATCGTGGAGAACATCGAGACGGTCATCAAGGGCAAGACCGAGGTCGTCCGCCTCGCCCTGGTGGCCATCCTGTGCGAGGGCCACATCCTCTTCGAGGATGTTCCTGGTACCGGAAAATCCATGTTGGCCCGAGCCATCGCCCAGTCGATCAACGCCACGTCGAACCGGGTGCAGTGCACGCCCGACATGCTCCCCGGCGACATCACCGGGTCGTCGATCCTCGACCAGAAGCAGGGCACCTTCGAGTTCCGACCCGGGCCGATCTTCACCAACGTCCTCCTGTCCGACGAGATCAACCGGGCCACGCCCAAGACGCAGTCGGCGCTCCTCGAGGCCATGGCCGAGCGCCGCGTGTCGACCGACGGCGTCACCCGCGACCTGCCCCGCCCGTTCCTGGTGCTGGCGACCCAGAACCCGGTGGAGCTGGCCGGCACGTTCCCGCTCCCCGAGGCCCAGCTCGACCGCTTCCTGTTCAAGCTGTCGATGGGCTACATGAGCCGCGACACCGAGTTCGAGGTCATGTTCGACAACTCGGTCCAGCTGTCCATCGAGGACCTCGGTGCGGTCATCGACACCCACGTGGTGCGGGCCATGATCGACTACGCCTCGCGGGTCGAGATCTCGCCCGAGGTCGGCTACTACATCGTCGACCTCGTGCACGCCTCCCGGAAGGACCCGGCGGTGGCCATGGGCGGGAGCCCCCGGGCCAGCATCGCCCTGTTGCGGGCGTCGCGCTGCCTGGCCGCTTCCGACGGCCGGGAGCACGTCTATCCCGACGACGTGCGGGCCGTGCTGCGGGCCGTGATGGCCCACCGGCTCGTGCTCAACCCTGACGCCATGCTGCGGGGTGACACGGTCGACGCCGTGCTGGAGCGCATGACCGCCGCCGTGAAGCCGCCGCTGTCGGCTCGGGGTCGCGGCGCCAAAGCAGAGGCCTAACCCGTGCCCCGGGTCCGGGGTATCCCCGGTAAGGACCGCCCCGGTCGGCGCCGCTCTTCCGGCGCCCCCCGGCCGGCCAGTGCCAGGCCGGTCGGTGCACCGACCGCCATGAGGGGCGTCCGGGCCAAGCTCGACCGCGTCGTCGACGCCCTCTCACCCGGATCGATCCGCCGCGGCTTCGAAGCCGCCCAGCGCAAGCTCGGCATCACCCGCTCGGGGCAGATCGCGCTGGTCGGCTTCGTGCTGCTGTGGGTCATGGCCCGGGTCGTGGCCGGCACGGCCATGTACCTCTTCGCCTACGGCCTGCTCCTGCTCGTCGGGCTGTCCTACCTCATCGCCCCCCACCGGCTCCGGCTGACGGGGAAGCGGGACGGGCTGTTCCCCCGAGCCCAGGAGGGGGACCGGCTCGACGTGGAGGTGAAGCTGACCGCCAGCCGCCGGGTCGGCGCCTTTATCCTCGAGGAGCGGGTGCCGGAACGGCTCGGGGCACCGGTGCGGGTGCCGATCGTGAAGCTCCCGGCCGGCCAGACCGTGACCCACCGTTACGGCCTGCGCTGCGCCCGGCGCGGCGTGTACCAGGTCGGCCCGCTGGTGGCGGTGGCCGGCGACCCGCTCGGCCTGGCCCGGCGGGAGACGGTGGTGGAGGAGCCGTTCGAGCTGCTCGTCCACCCCCGGGTGGAGCTCGTCTCCGACCGTCCGCTGACCCGGCAGTTCGAGGACCCGCCGATCCGCCCGCCGGTGTCGAAGCCGTGGCCGTCGGGTCTGGAGTTCTACGGCATGCGGGAGTACGTGCCCGGCGACGACCTGCGCCGGATCGTGTGGCGGGCCAGCGCCCGGACCGGCAAGGTCATGGTCCGGGAGGCCGAGCAGGGCATCACCGACCACATCACCCTGATCCTCGACACCGACCGCGGTTCTCACTCCCGCGACGGCGAAGGCCTGTCGGAGAGCTTCGAGGCCGGCGTCCGGGTGGCGGCGTCGCTCGGGGTGCGCCACCTGCGGGACGGGTACGAGCTGCGCTGTGAGACCAACGGCGGGCCGCTGGTGCGCCCGCTGCGGGGAGCCGGTTCGCAGCTGATGCTGCTCGACGCCATGGCCCGCCTGGAGCTCGACCGCAAGCCGTTGTCGGACGTGATCATGCGGCTGGTGTCGTCGCCCCGGCGCGATGCCCACAACGTCCTCATCACGCCCCGGCTCGGCCGGCTCGAGGCGGCGCAGCTGAAGCTCCTGCTCAACACCGGCGTGTCGATCCTGGTCGTCGCCCTGCTGTGGGACGACGAGAACAGCGAGACCATGGGGACGGCCGCCGCCCTCGGCTGCCAGGTCGTCGGGGTGCACCCCGGGCAGGACCTCTCGTCGGCCCTGTCGCGCGACATGGGCGCCGGCAGCGGGCGTCGGTGACAGCATGACCCCGTCCGAACTCGAGGCCCTCGAACACGACGCGCTCGAGCATCTCGCCGCCGAGGAAGGCCACGTCGAGGCCGACCTCGACGAGGCGGCGGCGCTCGCCTCCCTCCCCGACGAGGAGCCGGACCGGTCGCCGCTGCGGCTGGCGGTGGCCATGGCCTTTCCCGCCATCGCCGCCGCCGTCATGGCCGGCGGCGTGTTCATCGGCTTCGAGGCCCGGGTCTACGCCGCAGTGGCAGCCATGCTGGGCGTGGCGCTGGCGGTGGCGGCGGCTCGGTTCCGCTCACCGGTGGCGAGCAACCTCGTCATCGTCGGCGGTCTGTTCGGCATCGGCCTGCTCATGGTCGTGCCGTCCGGTCTGGGCAACGTGGCCTCCGTCGGCCGGCTGGCGTCGCAGGCGTCGTCGTCGGGCGACGTGCTGCGCCCGCCGGTGGAGCTGACTGCCGGCTGGCAGGCCATCCTGGGCTGGCTGCTCGGCATCGTCGGGTTCGCCGCCGCCTGGGTGGCCATCGTGGTCAAGAAGCCCTCGATCGGGCTGCTGCTGCCGCTGCCGGTGGCGGCCATCGCCGGCATCTCGGTCCCCGACTCCGACCAGGTGGCCAGCGGGCTGGTGGTGCTGGTGCTGTTCGCCATCGGCCTCGGGATGCTGTCGGGGACCCAGATGAGCGCAGCCGACGAGAAGCTGCCGGCCGGCTACGAGGTCCGCCGGGCGCTGCGGGCGGTACCGCTGGTGGCCGTCGTCACCGTCATGCTCTATATCGCCGCCCAGAGCAACTTCCTGTTCCCGAAGCCGGCCATCAACCCCGCCGAGCAGCCCCAGAAACCGAAGACGGTGCCGCTGTCGCAGGTCGAGGACCGGGTGCTGTTCTCGGTGGAGTCGCAGCTGTCGGGCCCCTGGCGGGTCGGCAGCCTCGACGTCTACGACGGGAAGGACTGGCGCCTCCCGGCCTTCTCGGAGTCGCGCCTGGCCGACGTGCCCCGGGACGGCATCGTCAACAAGGACCTGAGCCCCGGCGTGCGGGCCACGTTCACCATCGCCGGTCTCGGCGGCACGGTCCTGCCCGGGCTGCCCAACACCGTCGGCGTCGTGGCCGAAGGGCCGAAGCTGGCCTACGACATCCGCAGCGGGGCGCTCCGGGTGGCCCAGGGCCAGGTCCAGGCCGGCCTCAGGTACACGGTGGCGGCGGCGGCGTTGCCCAACGTGGAGGACCTCCGCAACATCACCGAGCCCAACCCGGCCGGCCTCGACCGCTTCACCGAGATCCCGGCCCCGCCGCCGGCGGTCTCCGACCTCCTCGACAAGGCGCCGAAGTCCTCGAAGTGGGACGAGTTCGACTTCCTCCGCACCTACGTGCTGTCCAACGTGACGGCCACCGGCACCGGTTCGCCGAAGAGCGTCCCGCCGGAGCGGATCCAGGACATGCTGGCCGGCTCCAAGGAGGGCACGCCGTACGAGATCGTGGCCGCCCAGGCGCTGCTGGCCCGCTGGGCCGGCATCCCGTCCCGCATCGGCTACGGCTTCGACGGCGGCGCGGTCACCGACAACAAACTCGAGGTGCGGCCCAAGAACGGCGCCAGCTTCCCCGAGGTCTACTTCGCCAAGTACGGCTGGCTGCCGGTCATCGGCACGCCGACCAAGGCCAAGCCGACCGTGGGTTCCGATCCGGCCACCCAGCGGCAGGACCCGAACGTCCTCCCGTCCGACGACATCCAGATCGGCCTGTTCGTGCCGGTGCTGGTGCCGCCGAAGAGCCCGCTGCCGGAGCAGATCCGCCGGGGGGTGCTGGTCGCGCTGCCGCTGGCGCTGCTCCTGTTCCTCCTGTACGTGACCTGGCCCGGGGTGCGGAAGGCGTGGGTGCGCGGACGACGCCGCACCGCCGCCCGCGCCGCCGGGCCGCGGGCCCGCATCGCCCTGGCCTACGCCGAATGGCGCGACATGGGAACCGACTACGGCTATCGCCACGACACCGACACGCCGCTCATGTACCTCGACCGCTTCGTGGAGGACCCGGAGCACACCGAGCTGGCCTGGCTCGTGACGCGGGGCCTGTGGGGCGACCTGCAGGGCTCGCTCACGCCGGAGCTGGGCACCATGGCCGAGGAACTGTCGAGGGCCCTGCGTCGCCGCCTGGCCCAGGCCCACCCGGCGCCGGTGCGGGCCATCGGCGTGGTGTCCCGCCTGTCGCTGCGCCACCCCTACGCCCCGGAGCTGACCTCGTTCCTGCGCAAGCCGACCCGCGCCGAGCGCGCCGCGGCCGCTGCCGACGCCCGTCCGGAGAAGGAGGACGACCGTGCTGCCGTCGCCTGACCCGAACAGGCGTTCTTTTTCCGCCGATAGGCCGGTAGATGCACGCCGGTTGGGCGGGCTCGCGAACTGGCGTTCTTTTTCCGCCCATAGGCCGGTGAATGAACGCCGGTTGGGGGGTCGGCTGGCGATCGCCGGGCTCGCCGCCCTTCTCCTCGGCGGGTGCGTGAAGCAGGGTCCGCCGGGGGTCGGGGTGCAGAAGCTGGCTGCCGACATCGTCTTCGGGGTGAAGCCGGCCACGAACACGCCGCCGCCCAACCTGGAGCCCGGACAGGCCGGGCCGGGCGACGCCACGACCTACGTGCCCGACGCCTCCTCATCCGCCGCGGCCTCCTCGAACTTCGGTGGTGGCGACTTCTCCTCCGGGCCGGCCCGACCCGGCCCTCGCCTCCCGCGGGTGACGCCGCTCAACCCGCCGAAGTCGACCTGCCCGCCGGCGGCACTCACCGCCTTCCCGGCCAAGGAGGCGGGCCAGACGGTGGAGGGCCTGCCGGCCGAGGGCCAGTACCGCTGGAAGCGGGCCGGCACGCAGACCGTGGCCAACCTTCCCGGCGTCAAGCTTCCGGTGTCGGGCTTCGAGCAGCGGCTCGTCCGCAACGTGGTCAAGGTTTCGGAAACCGAATACACGTTCGAGACGGTGCAGCCTGAGCTGGGCACCAACATCACGACGATCAGCACGTTCAAGGTCAAGATCGGGGCGGTCTCCAAGAACGTCAGCCCGCCGGTGCAGCCCCCGGATCTGACGCACCCCACGGCTCCGGTCCCGCTGCCGGTGCAGGTTCCCGGCACGCTGCCGGCCCTGCCGAAGCCGCCCGTCCCCGGGAACGTCTCGGTCGGCGACCCCGAGCGCGGCATCTCGCTCATGAAGCTGCAGCGGGTCGACGCCGCCGGGAACTCCAGCGAGCTGTCGTTCTCGCCCGCGGTGCTGTACCTGCCGCTCGACATCGTGCCGGGCGAGGAATTCAACTCCGTCGGCATCGACCCCCGCAGCGGGTCGGTCCTCCAGAACCAGGCCAAGGTCCTGACCCGGGAACGGGTCGACGCCTGCGGCGAGGTCGTCGACGGGTGGGCGATCCAGTCGACGCAGACCTTCTCGGGGACGGGCCAGACGGCGCCGCCCCGCACCT
>JAUZEY010000084.1 GCA_030838785.1 Actinomycetota bacterium
GTCCACGCCCAGGAGCCCGAGACCGTCTACGTCGTTCCGATCCACAGCGATTCGGAGCACTACCCGCCCGACGGCCGCCTGCGGGTCTACCGGAGCCGCACCGGCGGCGACGAGTGGGAGGCCCTGACCGAGGGGCTGCCCCAGGCCAACTGCTACGTCAACGTCCTGCGGGACGCCATGGCCGTCGACGGGCTCGATCCGTGCGGCATCTACTTCGGCACCACCGGCGGCGCCGTCTATGTGTCGCCCGACGCCGGCGACCGCTGGGTGCCGATCGTGACCGACCTGCCGCCGGTGCTGTCGGTCGAGGTCCAGACGCTCCCATGATCCGCGTCGTGCTCCCGGCCCACCTCAAGACGCTGGCCGCCGTCGGCGGGGAGGTGCACCTCGACGTGGCCGACCCAGTCACGACCGGCGCCGTCCTCGACGCCCTCGAGGCCCGCTACCCCGCGCTCGGCGGCACCGTCCGGGACCGGGCCACCGGACGGCGCCGCCCCTTCATCCGCTTCTTCGCCGGCGAGGAGGACCTGTCCCACAGCCCCGACGACGCCACCCTCCCCCCGGCCGTCGCCACCGGCGCCGAACCCTTCTGCATCGTGGGCGCCATGGCCGGCGGCTGACTGAATTTGCCCCGGCCCTCTAGAGTCGGCCGATCGAGGGTGCTCCCCGCCAGCGCCCCTGAAGCCAGGAGGCGCCGCGGGTGACCGTAGCCACGAACGACGACGAGGCTCTCTTCCCGGTGCTGAGCGCCGACCAGTTGGCGCTGCTCGAGCCGTTCGGGACCCGCCGCACCGTTGCACCGGGCGATGTGCTCTTCGCCGAGGGCGACGCCGCCTACGACTTCTTCGTCGTGCTGTCGGGCCTCGTCGACATCGTCGGCCACTTCGACGGCGAGGACGTCCTCATCGCCCAGCACGGCCCCGGCCGCTTCCTCGGGGAGCTCAACCTCCTCACCGGCCAGCGCGTCTATCTCACGGCCCGGGTGGTGGAGGGCGGCGAGGTGCTGGCCGTCCCCGTCGCCGGGCTCCGCCAGGTGATCGCCCGCCTGCCGTCGCTCTGCGACATCATCCTCGGCGCCTTCGTGGCCCGGCGGGAGGGCCTCCTGTCGGGGGCCGCCCGGGCGGTGCGGGTCATCGGGTCGCGCTTTTCGGCCGAGTCGTTGGCCATGCGGGAGTTCCTGGCCCGCAACCGGCTGCCCCACCAGTGGCTCGACGTCGAGAGCGACCCCGACGTCGACCGTCTCGGGGCCGAGTTCGGTCTCTCCGGCGTCGACCTGCCGGTGGTCATCGTCGGGACGACCGTCCTGCGCCGGGCCACGCCGGGCGAAGTGTCGCAGTACCTCGGCCTGACCGTCGAGTCGCTGCCGGGGCGGTGCTTCGACCTGGTGGTGATCGGCGCCGGGCCGGCCGGACTGGCCGCCTCCGTCTACGGCGCGTCCGAGGGGCTCACCACCCTCACCGTCGAGGCGGCCGTCCCCGGCGGGCAGGCCGGCACCAGCTCCCGGATCGAGAACTACCTCGGCTTCCCGGCCGGCGTGTCGGGGGCGGAGCTGACCGACCGGGCCATGACCCAGGCGCTCAAGTTCGGCGCCCGTCTCACCGTGCCGTGCCAGGCGACGGTCCTCGCCGAGCGGGCCGGCCACCTCGTCGTCGGCCTGAGCGACGGCACCGAGCTGGCCGGACGGGCGGTGGTCGTGGCCAGCGGCGCCCAGTACCGGCGCCTCCCGGTGGACCGGCTGGCGCAGTTCGAGGGCCTCGGCGTCTACTACGCCGCCACCGAGGTCGAGGCCAACCTCGTGCGGGAGACGCCCGTCCTCGTGGTGGGCGGCGGCAACTCCGCCGGTCAGGCGGCCCTGTTCCTCGCCGCCTCGGCCTGCCCGGTGACGCTGGTGATCCGGGGCTCCGACCTCGGAAAGTCGATGTCGCGCTACCTCGCCGACCGCATCGAGGCCCACCCGACGATCACCGTCCGCACCGGTACGAACGTCGTGGCGCTCCACGGCCACGATGTCCTCGACGGCGTCACCCTCGACGTCGACGGCCGGGCCCACGACGTGCCCGCCGCCGGGCTCTTCTCCTTCATCGGGGCCGTGCCGTCCACCGGCTGGCTGTCGGGCCGGGCCGCCCTCGACCCGGCCGGGTTCATCCGCACCGACCGGGCCCTCGTCCCCGACGACCTCGACGACGCCTGGACGACCCTGGGCCGGGCGCCCCTCCCGTTCGAGAGCAGCCAGCCGGGGCTGTTCGCCGTCGGCGACGTCCGGGCCGGCTCGATGAAGCGGGTGGCGTCGGCCGTCGGCGAAGGTTCCGCCGCCGTCCGCTCCGTCCACGAGCACCTCGCCTTCCACGCCTGAACGAGAAGCGCCGTCCCGGTGCGGGGCCGGTATTTGTCAGCCGAGTGCTGAGGGTACGATTGCGGCGCGCTGGGGGTCCGAGATCCAGGGGGAGGATGGGATGAGGAACCGCGTCTGGTTTGCCAGCGCACTGTTTCTGCCGGTGGCGGTGGCCGCGTCGTTGGTGGTGCTCGGGGCCGGCGGGTCGTTCGCCGCTGACCAGCCGGCGGCGAGCTGCGCCCCGAACGGTCCGGCGCTGGCGATCACGGCCAGCGACAACAAATACGACAAGACCTGTCTCGCCGCGCCGGCCAACCAGGCGCTCACGATCGACTTCGACAACCAGGATTACGGCATTCCCCACAACGTGTCGATCTACGACAAGGATCACAAGGCGCTCTTCACCGGGGAGATCACCGACGGGCCGAAGAAGATCAAGTACTCGGTCCCCGCCATCCCGGCGGGCAAGTACGAGTTCCGCTGCGACCCCCACCCGGAGTTCATGTTCGGGACGTTCGACGTCGGGTGAGCCCGTCGGCCGAGCGCCGGCGGTCAGGGTAACGGGGCGGCGGTGTGGAGGCCCTGGGCGGCGGTCCAGGCCTGGAGGTCGCGGCGTTCCACGGCGGCGGCCATCAGGTCGGGGAACAGGTCCGGGGTGCAGGCGAACGCCGGGATGCCGAGCGCGGCGAGAGCGGCGGCGTGGTCGTGATCGTAGGCGGGGGCGCCGTCGTCGGACAGGGCGAGGAGGACGACGACGGTGACGCCGGAGGCCACCAGCGACGCCGCCACCCGCAGCATCTCGTCGGGGTCGCCGCCCTCGAAGAGGTCGGACACGAGGACGAGGACGGTGTCGCGGGGCCGGGTGACCCGGGCGGCGCAGTACGTCAGGGCGCCGGCGATGTCGGTGCCGCCGCCCAGCTGCACTCCGAAGAGGACGTCGACGGGGTCGTCGAGCTCCTCGGTGAGGTCGACGACGGCGGTGTCGAAGGCGACGAGGCGGGTGGAGAGCGACCGGACGGAGGCGAGGACCGAAGCGAACAAGGAGGCGTACACAACGGAGGCGGCCATCGACCCGCTCTGGTCGAGGCAGAGGATGATCTCCCGCAGCACCTGGGGCGAGCGCCGCCCGTAGCCGACGAGGCGCTCGGGTATCACGGTGCCGAGCTCGGGCTGGTAGTGGCGCAGGTTGGCGGCGACGGTGCGGCCCCAGTCGATGTCGCCGGCCCGGGGCCGGCGGGTGCGGGCCGCCCGGTGGAGGGCACCGGTCACCGCCTGGCGGGTGGGGGCGGCGAGGCGGGCCTCGAGCTGGTCGGTGACCGACCGGACGACGGCCCGGGCCGTCTCCCGGGAGTGCTCGGGGATCGCCCGGCGCAGGGCCAGCAGCGTGCCGACGAGGTGGATGTCGGGCTGCACCGCGCCGAGCAGCTCCGGTTCGAGGAGCAGCTGGGCGAGCCCGAGCCGCTCCATGGCGTCGCGCTGGAGGACCGACACGACGCTGGCCGGGAAGTAGCGGCGGATGTCGCCCAGCCAGCGGGCCACCCGGGGCGACGACCGGCCGAGCCCCCCGCCGCCTCGCCCGTCCCGTCGGGCGCCATCTCCGCCCCCGTCGCCGTAGAGCGCGTCGAGGACGGAGTCGCGCCCGGCGTCCTCGTCGTCCAGACCCGCTCCGGTGTCGTCGGCCTCCCCGCCCCCGAGCACCAGCCGCCACCGCCGCAGCCGCTCGCGGCCCGAAGAACCCGGGGCCAGTGCCGCGCCGCTCACGCCCGCCACCCGGTCCCGCTGCACCCAACCTGCGTTCCTGCGTTGCGCCAGGCGCGACCGATGAGCGCAGGATCGG
>JAUZEY010000090.1 GCA_030838785.1 Actinomycetota bacterium
CCCGACAGGCCGTGTTCGGCCAAAGCCGCCTTCCCGAGGGCGAGGTCCGCCACCCGGATCTCCTCGGCGTCGATGGCGAAGATGCGGAACCCGGCCCGGTAGAAGGCTGCGCCCAGTGCCTCCGAGACCGGCCCGCCGAGGCGCACCCCGAGGCGGCACTGGGGGGTGGCGACCCGGGTCACGCCCACGGAGGCCAAAAGGTGGGCCATCGGCCCGTCCGCCTCCTGGCGGGGATCCACGGTGAGCATTCCCCGGCGCACGTACTCGTCGAGTGGCTCCCCGGTGAGGAAGATGCTCGACGGGTAGCCGAAGGAGGCCGCCTGGAGCCGGCGGATGTCGAGCCAGAGGAAGTCGGTCAGCTTGGCCAGCTCGGGAGCCATGTGGACACCCCGGGGGCTCGTCAGCGTGGCGCCGACGAGGACCGGCGACCGGCCGGGCCGCTGCGTCTCCTCCTCGGCCAGGCGCCGCAGCTCCCGCGCCTCCCCCGGGTCGGAGATGTGCCGGACGGTCAGTTCGAGCGGCTGGCGCAGCCCGACCCGGTGGGCGGCGATGGCGAGCCCGGCGATCTGGACCCGGAGCAGCTCGGGCACGCCGAGCGGCACGCCGGCTCGCGGCAGCGCGGTAAGGAGCCGGGGAGTCTCGAGGATCTCGACGTGATCCTCCGAGACGAGGTCGACCGCCCGCACCGCGATCTCGGCGTCCCCGGCGGCGGCGAGTACGGGCGCCATCACGTCGGCGATGACGGTCTCGAACCCGGAGAGGTCGAGTGGCGTTCCCGGGCGGGCGGCGATGAGGGTCTCGTGGAGTTCCTCGAACCGGCCGGTGGTGGCCAGCACCTCGCTCACCCGGGTGGCGACGCCGAGCGCGCCCCGGGCCACGATGGCCTCGACCTGGGCGGGGGTCGTGGCGATCCCGTAGATCAGGCAGCGGGCGCTCTGGCGGGCGACGGTCAGCACGGTATCGATGTCGGCGCCTTCGGCCCGCCCCTCGGAGCTCGGGATGGCGCCGAGGAAGATCTCTCCCGACGCGCCGTCGACCGAAAGCTCGGTGCCCTCCAGATGTCTCATCCCACCGGCCCGGAGCTGGCCGGCGTCGGGGTCGATCTCGAGCGCCGCGCACCCCACCACACATGGCTTCCCGAGCGCTCGGGCCACGACGGCGGCGTGGCTGGTGGCCCCCCCCATGGCGGTGATGATCCCGACCGAGGCCAGCATGCCGTGGAGGTCGAGGGGGCTGGTGGTCGGCCGGGCCAGCAGCACCTGCTCCCCCGCCTCGGCCAGCGCCACCGCCCGGTCGGAGTCGAGCACCACCTTCCCGCTGACGTGGCCGGGCGAGGCACCGATACCGGTGGCCAACAGGCGCCCGTCGGTGCGGGCCGCGGCCACGGCGTCGTCGTCGAAGCGGGGCCGCTCCGACTGGCGGATGTGGTCGGCGGTCACCTGGGCCAGCGCCTCGGCCGGCTCCAGCCAGCCCTTGCGGAACAGATCGGCGGCGATGCGGACGGCCGCCTGGGCGGTGCGCTTGGCGCTGCGGACCTGGAGCAGGTACAGCGTGCCCTGCTCGACGGTGTACTCGATGTCGAGCACGTCGCGGTACAGCTCCTCGAGATGCTGGCAGAGCTGCGACAGCTGCGCGAACACCTCCGGGTGGCGGGCGGCGGCGGCGACGATCGGCTGGGGCGTGACGGTGCCGGCCACGACGTCCTCGCCCTGGCCGCTTTCGAGGAACTCGCCGTAGAGCTCCGGCTCCCCGGTGGACGGGTTGCGGGTGAAGGCGACGCCACTGCCCGACGGCGAGCCGAGGTTGCCGAACACCATGGTCTGGACCACCACCGCCGTCCCCAGCGTGTCGGGAATACCGTGCACGTTGCGGTACGTGACAGCCCGGCGGGAGTTCCACGACTCGAACACCGCGCCGATGGCCTGCTCCAGCTGGGCCCGGGGGTCGTCGGGCACCCCGCGGCCGACGTCGTCCTCCTCCGCTCCGACCAGGACCTCGTGGAGGTGCTTGTAGGCCTCGGCCGGGTCGGTGTCGGCGTCGATGCCGGCCAGCACCGGCGCCGCCACGCTCGACAGCCCGTCGCCGTCGGCGGCCAGGACGATGTCGGCGTACATGCGGTGGAAGCGAACGTAGACGTCGGCCATGAACCGGGTGCTGCCCGTCGCCCGGGCCAGCGCCACCGCCGACGCCTCGTTCAACCCGAGGTTGAGGACGGTGTCCATCATGCCCGGCATCGACACCGGCGCCCCCGAGCGCACCGAGACGAGCAGGGGCTTGGGCCCGCCGCCGAAAGAGCGCCCCGTGGTCGCCTCGAGGTCGGCGAGGTGGCCGAGGACCTCGGCCACGAGGCTCTCGGGCAGCCGGCCCTCGTCCCGGTAACGGCGGCAGGCCTCGGTACTGATGATGAAGCCGGGCGGCACCGGGAGCCCGCCGAGGGTCATCCGGGCCAGGCCCGCGCCCTTCCCGCCGAAGAGGATCGGGTTGTCAGGATCCGCCTCGTCGAAGGGGTAGACCAGTCGCAGCGGGGTCACCGGTGGTTCTCGCCTTCCCGGACCTCAGCCGCCGACCGTCTCGCGGGGGCGCCCGAGGAGGGCCAGGATGTCCTCGTGGAACTCGAACCAGATGTTGTGGAGCGAGTCCACGGTGGGGCTGGTGACGTACTCGACCCGGCCGGAGTCGACCCGGTCGAGGCTCTTGCGGAAGCGGTCGGCGTAGTGGCGGTAGCGGGGCAGGCGGTCGGCCACCTGCTCCAGGGCGGCCACCTGCCGCTCGACGGTGCGGGCCAGGCGGTCGTAGACCCGGTCCTGCCCGTCATGGCGGTCGCCGCTCGTCTGCCAGGCGCTGACCAGCTGTAGGAAACGATCGTTCACGGTCTCGAACCGCACGTACCAGTCCTGGATCTGTGGATCGGTCCGCACGTCCTCGTAGGCGGCGGCGTAGTAGTCGAGGACGGCCTGACGGCCCTCGTCGGTCAGCACGTACTGGCTCCCGAGGCCGAGGACGAGACCGGTGCCGGCCGACGCGTCGAGGATGTTGTCCACGTCGTCGGCGGCGCAGCCACTGCACTCGGCCAGCACGTCACGGTCGGCGATCTTGCGCAGGTACAGGGCGTTCAAGATCAGGAAGCTGCGTTCTTCGATCTGTTCCATCGGTCCTCCGACTCGCCGGAAGCCCGAGCGGCGGGGCCGGGTGGCCCCGCCGCTCTCAAGCCTCACGTCCGTGTTGCCTCAACCCCAGAAGTACTTGGAGGCCCGCAGGTCGGCTTCGTCCGAGAAGGGCAGGTAGCCCGCACCGGAGAAGATCTTCTGGGGGACGGTGACCTGGACGAAGTTCCGCTTGGTGATCTCGTAGTAGTAGTTCATGACCCTCTGGTCGATTTCCCAGAAGTCCTTCTTGGCGCACACCTCGTCGTACATCCCCGCCCGCCGGAGGTGGGGGAGGATCATCTCGATGTAGTAGCTGTAGATCCCGTTGAGGCACAGGGTGTGGCGCGACATGGCCGCCGTCTTCTTGTACATCTTGAAGGTGGCTTCCCGGAGGCGGTCCATGTGGGGTTCGAGGTCGTGGAGTTTGACCGGGTAGACCTCCGCCATCGGGGTGTCCCACTTCTCCCTGACGAGGACGGCGCCGCCGGTGATGGCCGGCACGTAGTTCTTCGGCAGGGTGAAGGTGGTGGAGATGTCGTTGACCCTGATCTCCTCCAGCCCGACGACGGCGGGGTCGACGACGACGAGCAGCGTGTAGCAGTGCGGCAGCTCCTCGCAGACGTCGCTCCAGTGGAAGACCTCCTCGTTCACGAACAGGTCCCGCACGATGAGGAGCCGGCCGTCGGGCAGCGGGTAGGGGCCGGTGTCGCCGAGGCCGAGCCGGCAGTCGTAGTGGTCGAAGAAAGCCAGGAGCTCGGCGGTGGCGTTGAACTGCTCGAAGATGTGCTGCTCGTCGGAACCGGGCTCGAAGTCGACGATCTGGGTGCGCAGATCGGCGAGGAAGTCGTCCTCGTGGATCTGGCAGCGGTAGCGGTCCTGGGAGTTGAGGATCAGGCCGTCCTGGCGCTTGCCCCACAGCACCCGCTGCATGAACTTCAAGATGATGTTCGATTCCTCGACGTACTCGTCGGGCTTGATCCACTCGCCGGCCAGGAGCCCGCAGCGGCCCATCCCGAAGGCGACGGCGCCGAGGCACCAGTCGTGCACGCAGTTGATCTTCGTGCCGATCTCGCGCCGGGCACTCGCCCCGATGTCGATGATGCCCTGCGCCCCGACCGAGTCCGTCACCATCCGCATGAACTCGGGATAGCGGTAGAACTCGTTCATGAACGAGAGGATCTCGTACTCCTGGCGGGGGATCATGCCCGAGACGCCCTCGGTGGCCCGCATGACGAGCACGTCCCAGATGTTCCAGGCCAGGTAGTTGTTGAGGTCGTTCAGCTCGTCGAGGGTGAACTGGTCGTTGAGCACCTCGGCGTGGCTGACCTTCTCCAACACCTTCGACTTCATGCGGGAGCGAATGATCTTGTCACCCAGGATCCCGTCCGGGATGGGCTCCATGCCGTGGTAGTTCCCCTGGTACAGCAGGGGCTGGAAGCGCAGGCCATCGTCGTCGGGCTCGTAGCGCTTGAGGTACGCCGCTTGGCTTCGGTCGGTCAGCGTCATTCTTTCTTCGCTCCTCACTCGGCCAGCAGGACGCGGCCCTTGTCATGGTCGGAACAGTCCAGCTTCACCTTCTTGCCGTCGAGAGCGGCGACGATCTCGTCGAAGTGCGAATCCGGCGTCTCGCCCGGGACGTAGCGGGAATCGCTGCCCTCGACGAGGTGGACGGTCATCACACAGGGGGTCTGGAACTCCCGGGACAGGATCCCGAGGTGCGACTCGGGCGCCCCCGACATCGTGACGACGCCGATCGCCCCCATCGACAAGGCCGGGGCGAGGAACGTGGTCGTCCCACCGCGCACGAGCAGGATGTGCTCCTTCAGCTTTCCGCTCTGGATGAGCGCGATCACGTCCTTCGGAGCACCGAGGTACTTCATCGTGCCACTCGGCTGCTTGCCCGTGTCGAAGACGTTGTAACCCTCGGCAAGTACGGTCACCACTCCTCCTTATTGCGGCGGGACGCGGCCGCCATTCGGAGCCGCCATCGGGGCCAATTGTTGACGGACGTATGGAACTGATTCCTCAGTTCGGGTGGATAAACGTTCTCCGGAGACTTGGCTCCCGATGACAGTGAGGACCTGCCGCAGGAGCGGGTCAGCTCCGGTCGCCGAACCGGTGCAGCACGACTCGGCGCAATCGCAGCCGCCGGAGTGAGCGCCCACCGAGGCGGCCAGATCGGCCGCCGACTGCTGGCGCCGCCGGCGGCGCACCGCTCCCGGTTCGGCCGGAACCCGGGCCACCACCGGCGGCGGGCCGGCGACGGCGGAGGGGAGCGTGCAGACCCCGAGGCTGCAGATCTCGCCCGGCTTCAGGTAGGCCACGATCTCCTCGGGCCAGATGCAGACGAACTCGGCGCCGGCCGCCTCGAGGTCCTCGGCCCGGTGCATGCCCCAGGACACGGCTCCGACCCGGATGCCGGCCGACAGTGCCTCCTCGATGTCGCCGACGGTATCTGTGATCAGCATCGCCTCCTGGGGGTCGTGGAGCCGTTGGGGGGTGCTCTCCTCGTAGTGCGGGGAGCACCGCCGGCCGCAGGAGTAGCTGGGGTCGGCGAGGAAGCGTTGGATCGCGTCGACCTTGCTCGGCGTCACATCGCCGGAGAACACGTGGGCGAAGCAGTGGGCGACGTCGCAAGCGAGGAGGATCCGCCGGACGGCCTCCATCGTGTTCGACGACAGCACGATCAGCGTGTAGTGACCGGCCAGGGCGTGGACGACGTTGGCCATCCCGGGCACGAGGTCGGGGTGGTAGTCCTGGCGGAGGAGTTCCTGGAAGTGGCGTTTGACCGCCGCCGACTCCGCCCCCGCCGACCCGGTGCCGGACAGGCGGCCCGACTTCTCGTCGAGGGCGGCGTAGAAGTTCTGGTTGAAGAGCCGGAAGAAGGCGGAGGGCGTGTCGACGCCGAGCCCGAACTTCTCGTTCGTCTTCCGGAACAGCTCCCACGACGCCTCCCGGGTGCGCACCAGCGTCCCGTCGAGGTCGAAGAGGAGTGTCTTCAGCTCGGCCATGCCCTCAGGCGCTGGCGGTGAGCGTTTCGAGGCCGAGGAAGTCCTGCGTCTCCCCCATGCCCGTCCGTCCCTCCTGGTCCTCCCAGCGCATCAGAGCGTTGAACCCGACGACGTTGGGCCACGCCTGCCAGGGGAAGGCGGTCAGCGCCTGGCCCCGCAGCGACCACGTCCGGTCGCGCTTGTCGGTGACCTCGATGACCTTCTCCTCCGGGTACCAGCCCTGGCGGACGGTCTTGCCCGTCCCGGCCTTGAGGCCGTGGACCTCGCCGTCCTGCAGGCAGTAGCCGTGGGTGAGCCGCAGCGTCTCCCCGCCGGCGGCGGCGTCGAAGTCGAAGATGGCGTGAATGGCGAGGTCCTCGGAAAAGTGGGCGTGCAGCCAGCTCATGGTGTGGGCATGGCGCTCGCTGCGGGGCCCCCAGCTGTGGTCCCAGGTGGAGACGCAGCGGAACGGGTGGCGGCTCCCCCGCAAGGACACCTCGCCCTCGAAGACCCCGGTCTGGTCGAAGTGGCCGTTGTAGGCCGTGCCCCAGGCGAAGTCGCTCCCATCGGCGGCGGCGGCCACCATCGGGTCCTGAGCCGGGTCGTGGATGTCGAAGGCCGGCATGAGAGAGCGGTAGGCGAAGTGGATCTCCGTGCCCTCCCCGTCGGAGAAGTCAACCTCATAGGCCATGTTGGGTTCGACGGCCCGCACCGACAGACCGTTGGCCAGCCGGTAGTCGCACAGGTCGAAGTCGGGGCCCATCGGGATGTGCATCTGCAGGTCGCAGTAGTCGGCCTCCCAGGGGGCCCGCACCCGCTTGGAGTTCATGCAGATTGTGGAGAGGCCGACGCCGAGGTTGGCCCGGAAGAGCGTGTACACGCCGCAGTTGAGCCCGAGTTCGGGGACGTAGAAGCCGAAGAAGTTCGTCTCCGCCCAGGTCGGATCGTCGGACGTAGGTGTGTGGAGGGCAGCGTCGGCGGCGGTGATCATGCGGTCATCCTCGGTCGCGGGCGAATGGCCGGGCCACAGCTTCGGAGGACAGTCGCCTCCGGTGATCTTGTCTTCCGAAGACAAAGAAGGCACCCCGGGAGACCCGTACCGTGACGCCGATCGGGCACTCGATGGAGGAGACAGGATGCGCCTCGCCAAGGTCGTCGGGCAGGTGGTCGCCACCGTGAAGGAGCCCGGCCTGGACGGCTTCAAGATCCTCCTGGTGGAGGACCTCGACGCCACGGATCCCGACCGGCACCCGTTCGACGGGGAGGCCTATCCCGCCATCGACGTGGTGGGGGCCGGGGAGGGCGAGGTCGTCCTGGTGACGGCCGGCAGCGCGGCCCGGGTCCCGTCCGCCAGCGAGCGGACCGCCACCGACGCCGCCGTGATCGCCATCGTCGACACGGTGATCGTCGCCGGCGAGGTCACGTTCAAGAAGTAAGGAGAGCCCGTGACGCAGGTCATCAGCCGCGAGAGGAAGGAAGCAGCAGCCATGCCCACTGACGGGAACGGGAACGGACGGGTTCCGTCCGGAGCCCTCGGCCTCATCGAGACCCGCGGGCTCGTCGGGGCGATCGAAGCCGCCGACGCCATGATCAAGGCCGCCAACGTCCGCCTCGTCGGGCGGGAGCAGATCGGCGGCGGGCTCGTCACGGTTATGGTCCGGGGCGACGTGGGGGCGGTCAAGGCTGCCACCGACGCCGGTGCCGTGGCCGCCAGCAAGGTCGGCGAGGTCATCTCGGTCCACGTGATCCCCCGGCCCCACGACGAGGTCGAGCTGATCCTCGGCGACAGCGTCCCCGCCAAGGTGTAGGCCTTGGCCACCGTCACGCTGGACGCCGACCTGGCCGCGCTGGCCGAGGCCCGGT
>JAUZEY010000091.1 GCA_030838785.1 Actinomycetota bacterium
GAACCGGCGAAGGCCTGGTCGGAGAAGGAGAAGATGCCGCCGTCTTCTCCGACCATCAGGTAGCCGTTGCCGTAGGGGACCATGCCCGTCACCGGCTTGGACAGGCGGGTGCCGCCCATGGAGCCCCGGAACGGGGCGTCGAAGGCGAAGACGCCGCCGTCGGCGGCCACCAGCCAGTAGCCGCCGCCGGACGGGACAGGGACCAGTGACTGCACCGGGGCGTTGAGCTTCTTCCCGCCCATCGACCCCCGGAAGGCGGCGTCGCCGAAGGCGAAGATGCCACCGTCGGACGCCACCATGTAGTAGCCCTTGCCGGACGGGGTGGGGATCGAGTCGAGCACCGGGCCGTTGAGGGTGACGCCGGCCATGTCGCCGTGGTGGACGGCGTCGCCGAAGGTCAGCACCCGGCCCCGGTCGGTGAAGATCCAGTAGCCCTTGCCGGTCGGCGTGGCCGACAGGCTCGTGGCGTGCTCGCCGGCGGCGAGGCGGCCGGGCGCGACGCTGCCGAACGGCGGGGCGGCGCCCCGGGCGGTGACGTTGCCGGAGGAGTCGACGATCCAGTATCCGTCGCGGGCCGGAGTGGGCTCGATGTCGACGGCGTCGGTGCCGGGGGCGGGGGCGGCGTCGCCGAGGCCCTGGGCGGCGCCGAAGGGGTAGACGTGGCCGTCGGCGCCCACCATCCAGTAGCCCGACGTGGCTGCCGGCGCCGGGGTGGTGGTGACCGTGGTCTGCCCCGTGCCCGGGCTGGTGGTCGGCGTCGTGGTCGTCGGTTGGGTGGTGGGCGGGCTGACCGAGCCGGGGGTGCAGGTGTCGGTGCCCGAGTCGAGCACGGTGCCGGCCTTCGGCTCGCCGGAGCCGGCCACGCCGGAGGAGAGGAACTGCCAGTCGTACCCGTTCGGGTGGAGGGCGAGGCGCAGGGCGCCGTAGTTCCGCTCGATGCGTGCCTCGGAATTGGGGTCGAGACGGGTCACCGGGGGGGTGCCGGTGGCGCCGAGCTCGAAGGAGTGGTGGGGGCCGCCGCCCGTCCCGACGATGAACTCCCGCATCCCGTTCGGGTCGGGGACACCGGGGCCGCCGGACTGGCCGGGCGGGAGCGACAGGCGGGGGAACCGCTCGTACTCGTGCCAGTGGCCGTTGAGGACGACGTCGGTTCCGGCGTTCTGGAGGATCTTCCACAGCCCGTTCATCGTCGGGTCCGACGAGGGCTGGAGATTGCCCGGGTCCATGCCCTTGGGCAGCGCCACGGAGAAGAACCGGGGCTCGTGCCACATGGCCACCATGCAGGGGGTGGCATGGGCGGCCAGGTCGGCCTTGAGCCACTCCCCCTGGGGGCTGTTGGCATCGCAGCCGTCGGGGTTGCTCTGGGCCAGCGGCGAGACGTTGGCGGCGCAGTTGGCGTTGAGCACGATGACGTGCCAGCCGGCCAGGTCGTAGCTGTAGTAGCCCTTGAGGCGGGGCCCGGCCGCACCGGGGGCGGCGTTGGCGGGGTCGCCGAAGTAGTCGAAGTAGTCGACGGCGCCCGGGCTGTCGTCGTACTCGTGGTTGCCGGTGACGGGGTGGATCCGGTTCTGGATGTTGGCCACCGCACCCCACGACGGGCTGTAGCAGGCGTTGTAGTTGGCCATGTCGCTGGCGGGGTAGGCGCCGTCGCCGAGCATGGCCACGGCCGCGGCGGGCTCCTTGGCCAGGAGGGCGGCGGTCGCCTCGTCGCCGGGCTTGAGGCACGAGCCCACGTCGCCGGCGGCGAGGATGACCGCCTCGCCGGAAGCGGCGGCCCGCGCCGAGGGCGCCCGTCGGGCGGCTACGAGTAGCAGCGTCAGGACGAGCAGCGACGAGACGATGGCGGTGACGCGACGGGACAACCGTGCTCCTGCGGCCGGGGGGTCGGTTAGGAACGTGGTTCCCCGGCACGACACCAAATCCCTGCTTGTCCCGTTCAGCCTTTGTTCAGGCTGAGGACCGGCCGCGCTGCGGATCGGAGGCCGGCGGTCCCTACACTCCGGCCCTCAACATGGAGACCTTCCGAGCGGCGGTTCCGACCCCGGGCGCCCGGCGCCGGTGGCCGGGGACCAGTGGCTGGGTGCCGGTGGCGGGGGCGGCGGTGTTCGCCGTCGCCGTGGCGCTGCGGGCCACGGCCCGCTACGGGCCGGGAGCCGAGCCCGACACCGTGACCTACCTGGCCGCCGCCCACCACCTCGGGACCGGGCACGGCTTCGCCGACATCGACGGCAGCCCCCTCACGCTCTTCCCGCCGCTGTTCCCGGCCGCCGTGGCGGCGCTCGAGTGGCTGGGCCTCGGGCCCCTGCCGGCGGCCCGGTTCCTCAACGCCGCCCTGTTGGGGGTCCTGGTCGTGCTGGCGGCGGTGTGGACCAGGCGGATCTCGGGTTCGGCGGCCCTCGGCGCCGCCGTGGCCGTGGTCGTGGCGGTGGCGTCGCCGATGGTGGCCATGGGCTCCGACGCGCTGTCGGAACCGATCGGCATCGTGCTCGTCGTCGCCTGCCTGCTGTTCCTGACCGAGGCCCGGCGGACGGGTGCCGTGCGCCATGGGCTCCTGGCCGGGCTGGCGGCCGCGCTCGCCTGCCTGGCGCGCTACGCCTCCGTGGCGCTGTTCCCGGTCGGGATCGTGGTCCTGCTCCTGCGGCCGGGGCGTGCGACCGGCCGGATCCGTTTGGCAGCCACGTTCCTGGTCGCCGGCGCCGTGCCCTTCGGGGCGTGGCTGGCCCGCAACGTCGCCGTCGCGGGCAACCCCACCGGCGACGGCCGGGGGCGCTCGGCCCTCACGTTCGCCACCAGCCTGAAGTTGACCCTGGCCGCCGTGGGCGCCTGGGTCCTGCCCGGGGGCGCCCCGGCGGCCGCCCGGGCCGTCGTCGGCGGCGGGCTCGTTGCGACCGTCACCGGCGCGCTGTTGGCGTTGACCGTCGCCGAACGGCGGCGGGACCGGCCGGCCGCGGGCCCGGCGCCTGGGCCGGCCGCGGGCCCGGCGCCTGGGCCGGTGGGTGGGCCGGGGGGCGGGCGGGCGTTGGGTGCGGCGGGGCTGGCGCTGCCGGCGGCGGTATTCGTCGCCTTCGGAGTGGGCAGCGTGGTGTGGTTCGAGGCCACGATGGCCATCGACCCGCCGCCCCGGTTCCTGCTGCCGGTGTACGTGCCGTTGGTGGTGGCGGCGGCCGTCGGCGTCGCCGGCCTCGCCCGGCACCGGGCGTGGCGTCCGCCGGCCGCCGTTGCGCTGGTGGCCGTCGTCGTCGCCGCTTCGTTACCGGGGCTGGAGGCCTTCGTCCGCCGGGCGGATCGCAAGGGCCTCCTCGACTACAGCACTCCGGCCTGGGCTGCGTCACCGTTGCTGGCCTCCCTGAAGGCGGATCCCGTCCGGGGCATGGTGGCCAGCGACGATCCGTACGTCCTCGAGCTGCGCCTCGGGATCCCGGCCGCGCTCACGCCGGCCCGGACGTACTACGCCTCCCGACAGGCGACCGGCGAGCTCCCGACCTTCGTGCAGCAGGCCACCCGGGCGGCGGCGGCCGGCGGCCTGTCGGTGGTCTGGTTCCCCCGCTCCTACCAGCCGTATCTGTATTCGCTGGCCGACCTGGAGAAGGTCCTCTGCCTCACGGTCGAACGCCACTTCGCCGACGGGGACCTGCTGCGGTCCTGTCCCGCAGGAACCTGAAGGGTCCCCTCAGAAGTCTTGAGTTCGACCTGCAGGGGCGGTGTCGACGGCACCGGTAGCGTGCCGCCGATGGGTTTTCGCTCCGCCTCCGGCCGGCTGCGCCTCCCGCCGGCCCGGGCGGTGCCGCGGCTGGCCGTTGCCGTGCTGGTGGTCGGGCTGCTGCTGGCCGCCGACCGCGTCGACCCGGTCGCGGCCGGGGTGGCGGTGGCGGCGCTGGTGGCCACCGGGCTGCTGCTGCGGCACCGCTCCCGGCGGGGGGAGCGCCATGCCGTGCTCGTGCTCGGCGGCGGGGCGACAATCGCCGCCCTGATCGTGGCCCTGTCGCTCCCGGTTTACCGCAGCCGGCCCGCGCCGCTCGTCGTCAACCGCGGCGAGGGCCGGCTGACCGTGCCCACCGGGCCGGCCGCCGTGGCCCCGAACCCGGCCGGGGGGACCGAGGTGCTCGGGTTCGCGGCCAGCGACTACGACGACACGCCCGCCGGCATCGACCGGGACGTGGCCGGTCTCTCCACCCTGGCCGTCACCGGCGCCACGCTCGGGTCCCACCCGGGCACCGTCGAGATCCGCCCGGTCGGCGACGGGCTCGTCCGGGCCCACCTGGCCGGGGCGTCGGGCCTCCTCGTCGTCTCCAACTACGACGGGCGGGACTGGAACGGCGGCCGGGTGCGGGCCCTGGTGCGGGACAAGGCGGCCCGCGACCGGTTCGTCTCGGCCGTGTCGAGCGCCATGGCCCGGGCGCCCTGGGACGGCGTCGTCCTCGACTTCGAGAACCTCGACGACACGGTGCGCGACGCCTACCCGACCCTGGTGACCCACCTCGCCGAGGCGCTCGGCCGGCGCCGGGTGCTGGTCACGGTCCCCGCCTTCACCGACCCCGCCAGCGACGACGCCGCCCCCTACGACCTCGCCCGTCTGTCCCGGCGGGGGGTCGGCATCGTGTGGATGGCCTACGACCAGCACGATCCGACCAGCGAGGCCGGGCCGGTGGCTGCTCTGCCGTGGGTGCGGGACACCCTCGCCGCCGCCCTCCGGTCGGTGCCGCCGGCGCAGCTCCTGCTGGGCGTGCCGGCCTACGGCTACGCCTGGCCGGCCCGGGGGCAGGGTGGGGAGGCGGCCGACCTCACGGTGCCCGAGGCGGCGGCCCTCGCCGGCCAGACCGGGGCCCGGATGGCCTACGACCCGGTCCAGGAGGAGTGGGGCGGCACGCTGCCCGACGGGCGGACCCTGTGGTACGACGACGCCCGGTCGATGTCCGCCCGGGCCCGGGTGGCGGCCGACGCCCACGTCGGCGTCGCCCTGTGGCGGGTCGGGTCGGAGGCCCCGGGGGCGCTCGACGCCATCGGGGTCGCCCCGGCCAAGCACCCCCCGCAGCTGCCGGGGCGGCCGGTGCGGGACGTGTCGGGCCCCGGCGTCGTGGCCCTCACCTTCGACGACGGCCCCGACCCCACCTGGACTCCCCGCATCCTGGCCGTGCTGCGCCGGGAGCACGTGCCGGCCACGTTCTTCGTCATCGGCCAGCAGGCCGAGCGCTACCCCGGCCTCCTGCGGGAGGAGGTCCAGGGCGGCCACGTCATCGGCGACCACACCTACTCCCACCCCGACCTGGCCAAGACCGCCGACTGGCGTTCCCGCCTCGAGATCGACGGCGCCGCCTGGGCCGTCGAGGGAGCGACGGGCCGGCGCCCGCTGCTGTTCCGTTCGCCGTACGGGAACGGCGACGCCGCCCCCAACAACCACAAGTTGGGCGCCGACCAGCTCGCCGCCGACCTCGGGTTCCACCCCGTCGGGTGGACCGACGACACCGACGACTGGAAACAGCCGGGGCCGGGCAACATCGTCGGCGCCGCCCTCGGCCAGCTCTCGGAGCGGACGATCGTCCTGCTCCACGACGGGGGCGGCCCGCGGGGCCAGACCGTGGCCGCCCTGCCCCACATCATCGAGGCGCTCAAGGCCCGCGGCTACCTCTTCACCACTGCCGACGCCCTCGACGGCGCCACCCCCGAGGCCTACGCCGTCCGCCGGGGCCTGGCGGCGTCCGTCCGGGGCCTGGCCGTGGTGGCCGCCTTCCGGCTCCAGTTGGCCCTGCGCCGCCTCCTCCTGTGGGTGGCGGTAGCCACCGCGGTCGGGTCGCTGGCCCGCCTCCTCCTGGCTGCGCCGCTGGCGCTGGTCCACCGGTGTTCCAAGCGGCGGCGCCGGCCGCCGGCACCGCTCTCGCCTCCGCCGGTCACCGTGATCATCCCCGCCTTCAACGAGGAGCGGATCATCGCCAAGGCCCTCGCCGCCGTGGCCCGCCTCGACCCGGCGCCAACCGAGGTGATCGTCGTCGACGACGGCTCCACCGACGCCACGGCCGAGGTGGCGGTTTCTGCCGCCCGGGAGGTCTTCGCCGCTCCGGGCCTGCGGGACGGAAGCGAGCGGAACAGCGTCCGGTTCCGGCTCGTCCGCCAGGAGAACTCCGGCAAGGCCGCCGCCCTCAACCACGCCCTCCTGCTGGCCACGACCGAGGTCGCCGTCGTCATCGACGCCGACACCGTCGTCTCGCCCGGGCTCCTCGGAGCCTTCGGTCCCCACTTCGCCGATCCCCGGGTGGGGGCGGTGGCCGGCAACGTGAAGGTCGGCAACCGCCGCAGCCTGCTGGCTGCCCTCCAGGCCCTCGAATACGTGGTGGCGCTCAACCTCGACCGCCGGGCCCAGGACGTCGCCCGGGCCATGGCCGTCGTCCCGGGGGCCTCCGGGGCCTTCCGCGTGGCGGCCGTCCGGCAGGTCGGCGGGTACCAGTCCGACACGATGGTGGAGGACGCCGACCTCACCGCCGCCCTCCAGCGGGCCGGGTGGCGAATCCCCTACGAGCCGGCGGCCGTGGCCTGGACGGAGGCGCCGGAGGGCCTGGCCGACGTGGTCCGCCAGCGGCGCCGGTGGTCGTACGGGACGGTGCAGGTGGTGGCCAAGCACCGCGGCGCCTTGCTCGAGCCGGCCGCCGGCAACTTCGGGCTGATCGGCCTGCCGTGGAATCTGCTGAGCTCCGTGGTGCTGCCGGTGCTCGGCCCGTTCGCCGATCTGTGGCTGCTCTACCTGGTCATCAGCGGCCAGCTGGGGGTGGCGGCCGGCGTGCTGGCCCTGGCCGTCGTCGCCGACCTCGTGGTGGCCGCCCTGGCGGTGGCCGCCGACGGGGAGCGGTGGTCCCTGGTGGCCCTGGCTCCGCTGCTGCGCCTGCTGTGGCGGCCGCTGCAGCTGGCGGTGGTCATCCGCAGCCTCCGGCGCTGGGCGGTGGGGGAGGAGCAGTCGTGGGACAAGGTCGGCCGCTATGACACCGTCTACCTGGCGCCGGCCGAGATCGACCTGGTGGAGCTGCCCGACGGGCACTCTGCCGCCGACCTCCCCGCTCCGACCGGCAGTCCCGGGGCCGGCGGCGACCAGCGGCCCTGACAGTCGGTCCGGCCCGGGGGCGACCGGCGATCAGCGGCCCTGACAGTCGGTCCGGCTGGGGCGACCGGCGATCAGCGTCCCTGACCGGCGATCAGCGGCCCTGACCGGCCGGTGCCGTCCGGAGACGCCGGTAGGCCAGGAAGAGCAGCGCCGTGCCGGTCACGCCGAGGGCGGCGGCCATGGCGCCGAAGAGGCTGTCCGGGCTCACCCGCTGCGCCGGGCGCAACGGTCGCAGCCGGCCGGGGGTGGCCGGATCGGCCACGGCCAGGATCCGCTCGCCCCGGCGCGTCAACGTCTGCTGGGGCAGGACCAGGATGCCGTCGACGGTCGGCCGGGCCGGGGCCGCCGTCGCGCCGGAGCCCTGCGTCGCCGCATCGGGATCGGCGTCGGCCACGCCGTCCGGCAGGGTGTAGCGGACCACCACGGTCCGGCAGCCCGATCCGCACTCGGGCGGGCGGCCGACGACCGTGGCCTCCACGGTGAGCCCCGACTCGGGGATGGCGATGTCGCGGTCGGACACCGTGGCCAGCAGGACGAGGCAGCCGGCGGCGCTGGCCAGCAGCCCCGCCCCGAGGGCGACCAGCACCCGGCCCCGGTCGCGCCGGTCGGGCCGCACCAGCGGGCCCATGGCCAGGCCGATCCCGAAGGCGACGAGGTGACCCCAGTCGGTGAATGTGCCGGTGCCCACCACGGCCCGCCCGATGTCGACGGTCATGAACGCCGCCCACCCCACCGCCAGCAGTCGGGGCAGCCGGTAGACGAGCACCCCGGCCACGGCCGCCACGCCGTAGCTCACCCCGACGTCGACCGGGTAGAGGAGGCTCGCCCCGGCGCCCTCCCGCACCTGGAGCCAGATCCCGACGGTGGTGGCCAAGGTGGCGCCGATGTGGCCGGCGGCGAACGTGGCCAGCCACCGGTAGGTGCCGACCCACCGCTCGACCGGCGCCAGCACCAGGGTGAACGTGAGCGCCTGGCTCACCAGCCGGCCGCTGTCGAGAAGGAACGCCGAGAGCACCAGCACCCGAGGCGCGTCGCGTGACATCTGGAACAGGTTCGTGCTCTGGTGGCGCAGGATCCGCGTCGCGGTGGGGGCGTCGACGCTCCGCAGCACGAGCGTGGTGACCGCCAGGATGAGCAGGAGGACGTGGGTCCCGGGCGCCGCTGCCAGGTAGTCGGCCACGGCCCGATACATGCGCCGCCCCCGCGGGTGCGCCGGTGCCCTGTCGGTCGTCCTGTCCGCCACCCTCGTCGTCGTCATCCCCGCCCGAGCGTACGGATCCCCGGCTCCCCCCGATCCCCGCCTTGAGAAACCTTGAGTTCCCGCCCCGGCGAACCGGCGTTCTTTTCGGACACCCGTCCGTCCGAAATGAACGCCGGATCTCGGGGTGCCGGCGGCGCCGGGCGGGTCAGGCGGTGTCGGCGGTGGCGGTGCCTTCGGGGAGGCCGTCGACGTAGGTGACGGTGTTGGTGCGGACGGCCGGCGTCCGGGGGCCGCGGATGATCACGCCGGTCAGGTTCAGGGGGTCACAGGCGTTGACGGTGACCCGTTCGCCGGAGCCGGGGCGGCGGCGGATGTCGGACAGGCCATCGACGGCGGCGGGCAGGGCGTACTGCTCGCCGGAGAAGCCGGCCACGAACCGCCCGCCCCGCACCAGGCCCCGGTCCTCGAAGCGGCGCAGGGCCCGCTGCAGGTCGCGCCAGGGGAGCGGCATCCCTTCGTGGACGGCCAGATCGCGGAACACGACCCCCCACCGCTGGAGCAACTGGTCGGCGACCGCCTCGGCCAGCGCCTCACGGTCGTCGACCGGCTCGACGGCCGGGATCAGCGACCACCGGCCCGCGGCCCGGTTCCGGCCGGGCGCCCCCCGCCGCAGGCGGCTCACCGAGTGGGCCGACCTGGGCCGGGACCGGGCGGTCCCCACCAGGGACCGGATGGCGGCGAACCCGTCGGCGGTCAGCAGGCCCCGGGACACCCCGTCCCAGAGCGCCTCCTCGATATCGGCGGGCAGCCGCCGGGTGGCGGCGGCCAGCTCGGCCAGGAACTGGGCCCCCCGCTGCCCGAGCGCCTCGACCACCTCGGCCGTGGCGCCCGCCTCCGGCACCCCGGGCTCGACTATCCCGACCGGCCCGAGGCGGGCGGCCTGGAGCAGCCAGGGCAGGTCTTCCCGGAAGACGACGGCCACCGGGGTGGCCTTCGAGGGGGTGGACCGCCGGTCGGAGGCGGGCTGGTTGGGGGACAGGCGCAGCCACGTGACCTCGCCGTCGTGGCAGAGCCGGTCGAGATGCGCGGGCTGGTAGTCGGCCACCCGGCGGCGGAGGATCTCCGGTTCCCAGGCGGCCGCCGCCGCCTCGAAGCCCTGGAGCTGTTCGACGGCGGTGCGGACCCCGCCGTGACCGCGGAGCTGGGTGCCGGGGGCGACGTGAGCCCAACGGAGGAGAAAGCGCATGAAGTCGACGGCGCTGACGGCCTCCACCGCCTTGCGCCGGCTGCTGCGGGAGTAGGAGTGCATGCGGGCCAGGAGCCGCCGGGCGCACCACTCGACGCCCTCGGCGTCGCTGCAATCCGGGTCGGTGAAGCGGCCCTGGAGCGCGAACCCGGCCTGCTGCAGCACGGCCAGCCCGATGGCCACCTTCGAGGGTGTGAGCGCGCACCGTTCAGCCAGGTCTGCGGCGGTCACCGGACCCGACAGGTCCAGATGACCCCGCAGCACCGACGCCACCACCTGCTCGACCGCCGGCGGCTCCGGTTCGGCCGCCGCGGCGTTGGCCGCGCCGGCGCTCGCCCCGAACAGCTCTTCGAGGAGAACCTGCACGTCGGCGGCGCTTTCGGTGGCCCACCAGCGTTCGACGCCGTCGGGGCCGGTCTGCGACTGCACCCGACCCCGCCCGGCCAGCTCGTCGAACAACGGGCGCCAGGCGCCCCGGGCCGGGGTGACCAGCAAGCTCAGCAGCAGGTCGTGGAGGTCGTCGGCCGTTCCCGGCTCCGGCGTGACCTCGGCCCGGACCCGGGCGATGGCCTCGGGGTCGAGCCGGCCGATGGTCGACAGGTCGACGGGGAGCCCTCGCCTGAGCGGGACCGCATTCGTGCGGCGGTCGATGGCCTCGGCGTCGTCGAGGAAGGCGTAGGGCTTGGCGGTCAGGATCTCGTGGGCGAAGGCCGACGCCTCGGTGGTGTCGCGGAAGTGGACCTCGACCCGGCCGGTCTCGATGCCGTCGAGCAGCGCCTCCAGGCCGTCGATGTCGAGCGCTTCGGTCATCGTGTCGTGCATCGTCTGGCGGACGAGGGGATGGTCGGGGATCTGGATGGGGCCGGAGACGTTCTCCTGGCAGGCGGCGGCCTGGGGGAACAGGGCGGCCATGAAGTCGTCGGCCTCCATCCGCTGCAGCGGCGGGGGGTTGCGGCGCCCGCCCTTCCACCGCAGGACCATCAGGGCCCGGTTCAGGTTCCACCGCCACCGGCTCTGGAACATGGGCGACACGGGTGACAGGACCGCTTGCTGGAGGACCTCCCGGACCGTCTTGGAGTTGAGGAAGCGGGGGACGTCGGCCAGCGGGAAGCTGTGCTGCGGGCCGAGCGACAGGACGACGGCGTCGTCGTTGGCCGCGGCCTGGAGCTCGAAGTCGAACGAGACGCAGAACCGCTTCCGCAGTGCCAGCCCCAGCGCCCGGTTGATCCGCCCGCCGTGGGGCGAGTGGACGACGAGGTGCATCCCGTCGGTCTCGTCGAAGAAGCGCTCGAAGACGAGGTCGGTGGAGGTCGGCACCACGCCGAGGACGGCTTTGCCGGCGGCCACGTAGTCAACGAGCTGGCTGGCGGCGGCCTCGTCGAGCCGGGCGGCCTGGCGGAGCCAGGAACGGGCGCCGTCGGGGTCGCCGGCGGTGACGAAGGCGTCGATCGTCGACCGCAGCGCCGACACCTCGCTGGACAGCTCCGGGGTGCGGGCCGGGGCCTCACCCATCCAGAACGGGATCGAAGGAGGCTTCCCCTCGGCATCGGCCACCCGGACGACGCCGGAGGCCACCTGGCGGATCTGCCAGGCGTGGGTGCCGAGGAGGAAGATGTCGCCGGCCATCGACTCGGTGGCCCAGTCCTCGTTGACGGTGCCGACGAACAGCTCGTCGGGCTCGAGGACGACCCGGAAGTCGCCGATCTCGGGGATGGCGCCGCCCGATGTCAGGGCGGCCATCCGGGCTCCCGGCCGGGCCCGCACCTCGCCGTTGACCCCGTCGAGGTGGAGGTAGGCGGCCCGCCGCCCCCGGCCGGTGGTGACGCCGTGGCTCACCATGGCCAGGACCTCGTCGAAGGTCTCCCTCGGCAGGTCACGGTAGGGGTACGCCCGGCGCACGAGGGCGAAGAGGTCGTCGACCGCCAGGCTTGGCGGGGCGGGCTCGGAGGACGGGCCCGGGGCGGCGGCGCCGTCGTCGCCGCCGGCGGGGGTGCGGGGCGGGGCGGGGGCGGCGGCGGCCACCTCGGCCACCAGCTGCTGGGCCAGGATGTCGAGCGGCGCCTCGGGCGGGACGATGGCGTCGAGCGCTCCGGTCTCGGTCGCCCGGAGCAGGGCGGCGCACTCGACGAGCTCGTCGCGGGTCAGGGGGAACAGGCGGCCCTTCGGCGTGCCGCGGCGGCTGTGGCCGGAGCGCCCGACGCGCTGGAGGAAGGTGGCGATGCTCCGGGGCGAGCCGACCTGGCAGACGAGGTCGACCGGCCCGATGTCGATTCCCAGCTCGAGCGACGCCGTGGCCACCAGCGCCTTGAGGTCGCCGGCCCGCAGGCGCGACTCCACCTTGTAGCGCCGGTCCTTCGACAGCGACCCGTGGTGGGCGCTGACGACGTCGTCACCGAGGCGCTCGCCGAGCTGGTGGGCGAGGCGCTCGGCCAGGCGGCGCGTGTTCACGAAGACCAGCGTCGTGTGGTGCTCGCCCACCAGCTCGGCGATGCGGTCGAGGACGTCGCCCATCTGGTCGCCCGAGGCGATCGCCTCCAGCTCCCCCTGGGGCAGTTCGAGGCCCAGGTCGAGATCCCGGCGGTGCCCGATGTCGACGATGGCGCACTCGCCCCGGGGGATGGGGGGTGTCCCCCCGCCAGAGGCGGCGGGAGCCGCCATGGGCGGTGCGCCCGTCCCCCGGAGCATCCCGGCCAGCAGGGAGATCGGCCGCTGGGTGGCCGAGAGGCCGATCCGCTGGGGCCGGGCCTCGGCGGCCCGCTCGAGGCGCTCCAGCGTGAGGGTGAGGTGGGAGCCGCGCTTGTCGCGGGCGGCGGCGTGGATCTCGTCGACGATCACCGTCTCGACCGTCCGCAGCACCGACCGGCTCCGGGCGGCGGTGACCATCAGGTAGAGCGACTCGGGGGTGGTGATGAGGAAGTTGGGCGGGCGGCGCACCATCCGCGCCCGCTCGCTGGGGGTGGTGTCGCCCGTCCTCACCCCGACGGTCAGCTCGGGGGCGGGGTAGCCCATTTCGGCGGCGACCTCGGCGATCTCCCGCAGCGGCCGCTCGAGGTTCTCGGCGATGTCGACGGCGAGGGCCCGCAGCGGCGACACGTAGGCCACCTGGGCCCGACCTTCCACGTCGCGCCCGGCGGCCGCGGCCCGGTAGAGCCGGTCGATGCAGACCAGGAACCCGGCCAGCGTCTTGCCCGAGCCGGTCGGGGCGGCGATGAGCGTGTCCCGCCCGGCCGCGATGTGGGGCCACCCCTGCTCCTGGGGTGGCGTCGGCCCCTCCGGGAAGCGCCGGGCGAACCACTCGGCCACCGCCGGGTGCTCAATGCCCGGGGGACACCCCCGGACCCCCGTGGCCCCCTCTACCGGGAGCTCGAACAACGTCGGTCCGTCGATGACAGCCATCACCATCGAGAGTACCGACCGGGTAGGACAGTTAGTTCCCGGGGAGGATCCCGGATGTCCCGGGCCAGGGGCCCCACGGACCGCCGACGCGGGCGCCGTCCTTCTCGAGCTCCCGGGGCGTCAGACCGCTGCCGGCCACGCCGCCCACCATGAGCGGGCGCAGCCGTGGTTTCGCCCGCTCGGGAAGCGGGTCGGGTTCGACCTCCTCCCGGGAGGAGAGGCCGATGGCGATGAAGACGAGGTGGAGCTGGGCGGCCAGCAGCCCGTAGAACGGGCTCTGGAACAGGGCCACGAGCACCACGATGTGACACCACAGGGCCAGCGGCGATCTCGCCCGGCGCGTCCTCCAGCAGAAGGCGATGAAGTACCCGAAGAAGAAGAAGGTGGCGGGCATCCCGTTGGAGACGAGCACCGTCCAGACCTGCCCCTGGGTGCCGACGTCGGGATGCTTGTAGTTGCTGCTCTTGGTGGCGGCCGTCGACTGTTGGGGGCCGCCGTAGCCGATCAACGGCTGCTTCATCGCCAGGTCGATCGACTGGGTGTAGAGCGACTGGCGGCCGTTGTTCGAGTGGGGGGTCGCCACCCGGTCGGCGATGAGGCTCTTCGTGGGCCCGAAGGAGAACACGAACCCGCCGAGGGCGACCATCACGACCGCCGCCTGTATGACGGCCACGCTCCGCCCCCGGGCCCCGAAGCGCACGGAGCCGTAGACGGCGATCAGGCCCAGGGACGCCCAGAGCGTGCGGTTCAGGGAGAAGATGACCGGGAGCAGCGACAGCGGGACGAGCAGTCGGACCAGCCGGTCCCGCCGGGGGTTCTCACTCTTCGCCCACGAGGCGAGGAGGAACGGTACGAGGAGGGCGAAGTTGCCCCCCCAGTCGTTGGTGAACACGAACGGAGCGGCGGGACGGGGCACCGGGTAGCCGAGGAAGTGCTGGATCTGAGCGGTGGCCGGATGCACCAGGTTGAAGACGAATGGGTTGGCCTGGATCCGCTTCGGCACCAGCTTCGACATGACGGTGGTGATCTGGAGATGCGGGAGGAGAAGGCCGAGCAGGCCGCCGCCGACCACCACCATCCAGAAGAACACCATCATCTTCACGACGGCCCGGTTCGGCAGCAGGCGCTTGGGCGAGTTGAGGATGAAGATCCCGACGATCGGCGCCGAGGTGTAGAGCAGCATCCGGTACACGAAGCCGAACAGCTTGTCGAGGCCGCTCACGTGGAGAGCGGAAGCCGCCATCCAGCACATGAACAGGATGTAGAGCCCGAAACCTTTCGGCACCCGCACGGAGCCACGCCGGACGACCAGGTTGGCGAGCAGGAACACGGCGAAGATCGGCCAGACGAACTCGGCCAGGCCCAGGACCCACCACAGCGGGAAGCCGTAGAACAGGGCGTACAGGGGCCAACCGTAGGGCAGCATCGAGCGCCGGGGACTGGCGAAGACCGGAGCGCGCGCAGAATCGGTGGGGGAGGTCTGCAGCATCGAAGAACGACGATGCCAGCCGCAGAGTGAAAGTCAGATGAGGCATCTGAGGTTCCTTGAGGACCGGGAGCGGGGCGTGGGGGCGGCCGTTCAGCTACTAGGGTCGGCGCCATGCTGTGGGAGCCGGGCACGGCCACCGGGCTCGGACCGTTTCCGGGCGTCGATCCGCTGGAGGCGGCCCGGATCGTCTTCTCCGAACTCGCCTCCCCCGGCCTGCCGTTCCTGCCCGAGCTGCCGGCCCGGGGCGTGGGATCCGACCCTGTCGGGCGCACCGCCGGGCTGCTGGCCGACCTCCACGTCGAGGTCGGCACCGGGGTGTGGCGGTTCGTCTCGCGGGGCGGGCGCGACGAGCAGCGGGCCCGCACCGCCCTCACCATCGACCTCGACGCCGTCGAGGAGATGGCCGACGGCTACGAGGGGCCGGTCAAGCTCCGCATCGTCGGGCCCTGGTCGCTGGTGGCCAGCGTCGAGCTGGCCAAGGGGGAGAAGGCCCTGGCCGACCCGGGAGCGGTGCGCGACGTCACGGCCTCCCTGGCCGAAGGGCTCCGCCTCCACATCGCCGATCTGCGCCGCCGGATCCCCCGGCTGACCCGCGTCGTGGTCCAGGTCGACGAGCCGCACCTGGCCTCCGTCCTGGCCGGTGAGCTCCCCACCGCCAGCGGGTGGGGCCGGCTCCCCCACTACGAGCGGGCCGTGGTGGAGGACGGGCTCCGCAGGGTTCTGGCCGCCGCCTCCGGGCCAGCGCCGTCCGACCGCGACGCCGCCCCGGCCGACTCGGCCGGCGTGTGGATCGGCGCCACGCGGATCGACGGCGCGCTCCTGCAGGGGGCCGGGGCCGGGTTCGTCGGGCTCGACGGCGCCGTCCTCGACACGGTCGACGAGGACGAGATCGGCGAAGCCGTCGACGCCGGCGTGGGCCTGCTCGTCGCATCCGTCCCCCTCGAGGCACGGGGGAAGGATCCCCGCCCCGCCATGGCGCCGCTCCGCAGCCTCTGGAAGCGACTGGGATTCACGCTCGAGCTCCTGCCCCGGATCGTCGCCGTCACACCGGTCGAAGGCCTCGAGCGGCTGGACGTCGAAAGGGTGCCGGGCGTCCTCCGCCGCACGATCGAGGCGGCCCGCTACCTGGAGGAGTCGGCCGCCGAGGAGGAGTCGTAGGCGGTGGGCGCCAAGGGCGACGAGGCAGTCATCGAGCTCGACGGCCACGAGGTCCGCATCACCAGCCCCGACAAGGTGTTCTTCCCCGAGCGGGGTGAGACGAAGCTCGACCTGGTCCGCTACTACGAGGCGGTGCGGGAGCCGCTGATGGCCACCATGGGCGGACGGCCGGTGCTGTTGCAGCGTTTTCCGGAAGGCGCAGCCCCCGGGGGTTCCTCCTTCTTCCAGAAACGGGTGCCGAAGGACGTCCCCGACGGGCTCCAGACCACGATCGTGAGCACCCCGAACGGGACGACGTCCAACGCCCTCGTGGCCGCCGACCTGGCCCACGTCGCCTGGGCCGTGAACCTGGGCTGTCTCGGCTTCCACGTCTGGCCGTCCCTGGCGTCGGATCCCGACCACGCCGACGAGCTCCGCATCGACCTCGACCCCACCCCGGGGATCACCTTCGGGGAGGTGCGGGAAGGGGCCCGGAAGGTGAAGGCCCTCCTCGAGGAGCTCGGCGTCGTGGGGGCGCCGAAGACCACCGGCGGGAACGGGCTCCACGTCTACGTCCGCCTCCTGCCGCAGTGGAGCTCGATCGAGGTGCGGGCCTGCGCCGTGGCCCTGGCCCGGGAGCTGGAGCGGCGCCACCCCGACCTCCTCACCGCCGCCTGGTGGAAGGAGGAGCGGGGCCGGAGGGTGTTCGTCGACTTCAACCAGAACTCGCCCCACAAGACCATCTTCGGGGCGTGGTCGGTGCGGGCCCGGCCCGGCGGGCAGGCGTCGGCCCCGTTCACCTGGGACGAGCTCGACACCATCGACCCCGAGGCCATGACGCTGGCCACGCTGCCCGGCCGGGTGGCGGAGCGGGGCGACCCCTGGCGCCACACCTACGGCGTACCGCAGTCGCTGGAGCCGCTCCTCGCCCTCCACGAGCGCGACATGGCGGCCGGGCTGGCCGACGCCCCCTGGCCGCCGGTCTATCCCAAGATGCCCAACGAGCCGCCCCGGGTGGCCCCCAGCCGGGCCAAGAAGCCAACCTAGAGGACAATGGCCTACCCGGAAGCGGCGCCCACCGGCGTCCCGCGCCCTTTCGCCGTCGAGCACGACGGCCTGCGCATCGCCGGCCTCGACTGGGGTGGCACCCCGGTCGCCCGCCCGGTGGTGCTGCTCCACCCCAACGGGTTCTGCGCCGGGCTCTACGACCCCATCGGCCGCCGCCTCGCCGCCGGCGGCGCCTTCCGCCCCATCGGAGTCGACCTGCGGGGCCACGGCGACACCGACAAGCCCGAGCCACCCGGGCCGTACCGCTACGACGGCATGGCCGGCGACGTCATCGCCGTGCTCGATGCCCACGGGTTCGACGACGTCGACATCGTCGGCGGCTCCCTCGGGGGAGGCGTCGCCATCCACGTCGACCGGCTGCAGCCGGGCCGGGCCCGCCGCCTCCTCCTCTGCGAGCCGGTCGCCCTGCCGATCAGCGCCGACGTTCCCGTCGGCGCCGCGCCCCCGATGGCCGCCGCCGCCTTGCGGCGCAAGGTGGTCTGGCCGTCGCGAGAGGCGATGATCCACTCCTACGGCAGTCGCCCGCCGCTCGACCGCCTGGCTCCCGAGGCCCTCGCCGCCTACGTCGCCTGGGGCACCATCGACCGGGGTGACGGTCAGGTCGAGTTGGCCTGCCCGCCGTCGATCGAGGCGGCGATCTTCGCCGGCCCGCCAGCGCTGGAAGGCGTGAACGCCGCCTGGGAGCACCTCCCGCACCTCACGGCGTCGGTGACGGTCCTGGCCGGAGACCGCTCGTTCCTCCCTCGGGAACGGGTCGAGGCCGTGGCCGCCGCCGCCGGCGTCCCGCTGGGCGTGGTGTCCGGGGACCACTTCTTTCTCCACGAGGACACCGCCCGCGGCGTCGCCCTCATCGAGGAGCACCTGGGCTGACGGCCCGGTTCCCGGCGCCGGGAGAAGGGATGGGATGGTGGATCCCATGCCCTGGCCCACCGAACTCGTCCCCGACCGCTACCCCGGCACGATCCGACGGGAGATGACCGTCGAGGCGGTGGCGGCCGACGGGCGCCTCGTCTTCACCGCCGTCCTGCGCGACCGCTGGTACGACGAGGCCGCCGGCGCCGAGGAGGAGATCCACGGCTACGAGGTCCGCCTGGTGACGCAACCCCCCGACCTGACCGTGGTGGCTGTCGAGGTCAGGCCTCGGTTCCTGCCCTTCCCGGAGTGCCCCGCCGCCGCCCTGGCCGCCCAGCGGCTGGTCGGCCTCCAGCTGACGAAGGGCTTCCGGGCCGGCGCCGTGGCCGCCCTCGGAGGTGTCGAGGGCTGCACCCACCTCCTCACACTCGTCCTGGCCGCCTCGAACCATCAGGTGGTGACCCAGTACCTGCTGACCCGGGTCGACGACGGGAGCCACCCCGAGGGCAGTCCCGACTTCGAGCAGGTCGCCGACACCTGCGCCGGCTGGCGCGAGGGTGGCACCGCGCTGGATCTGGTGCGGGGCCGGAGGCCGTTCCCCTTGCCCGTCGACTACGGCGCGGATCCCCCGGCGCGCTGATCAGGCGCCCAGCGGCGCAGCTCCCGGCGGGCGATCGCCATCCGGTGCACCTCGTCGGGCCCGTCGGCGAAACGCAGGGCCCGGATCCAGGCGTAGGTCCGGGCCAACGGCGTGTCCTGGGAGACGCCCATGGCGCCGTGGGTCTGCATGGCGTTGTCGATGACCTCCAGCGCCATGTTGGGGACGACGACCTTGATCCCGGAGATCTCGTTGCGAGCGGCCTGGTTCCCGGCCGTGTCCATCAGCCAGGCGGTGTACAAGGTGTAGAGGCGGGCCTGGTCGATGTTCATGCGGGCGTCGGCCACCCACGTCTGCACCACCCCCTGCTCCGCCAGCGGCTTGCCGAACGGGCTGCGGGCGTGGGCCCGCTGGCACATCAGCGCCAGGGCCCGTTCGGCGGCGCCGATCGTCCGCATGCAGTGGTGGATGCGGCCGGGGCCGAGGCGGGCCTGGGCCATGGCGAACCCGCCGCCCTCCTCGCCGAGAAGGCTCGACGCCGGGACCCGCACGTCCTCGAGGGTCAGCTCGACGTGGCCCTCGGCGTCGTCGTAACCGAAGACGTGCATGTTGCGCAGGATCGTGACGCCGGGTGTGTCCATCGGCACCAGGACCATCGACTGCTGGCGGTGGGGCGGGGCGTCGAAGTCGGTCTTCCCCATCACGATCAGCAGCTTGCAGTGGGGGTGCAGCGCCCCGGAGATGAACCACTTGCGACCGTTGATGACGTAGTCCCCCTGGGGGGCACCCCCAGACCCCCGGGCTCCGCCGTCGCGGCGGATCGAGCACGCGATGTTCGTGGCATCGGAGGACGCCACCGCCGGTTCGGTCATGGCGAAGGCGGAGCGGATCTCGCCCTCCAGCAGCGGGTGCAGCCACTGCTCCTGCTGCTCCGGGGTGCCGAACATGGTCAGGATCTCCATGTTCCCGGTGTCGGGGGCGTTGCAGTTGCAGGCCTCCGGGGCGATGGAGGAGCGGCCCATGATCTCGGCCAGGGGGGCGTAGTCGATGTTCGACAGCCCGTCGGTCCACTCCGTCTTGTGGGGCAGGAACAGGTTCCACAGCCCCTGGCGGCGGGCCTCGGCCTTGAGGTCCTCGAGGACCTCCGGGTGGGAGTGCGGGTCGCCCGACGCGGCCAGCTGCTCCTCGTAGACGGCCTCCGCCGGGTAGACGTGGTCGTCCATGAACTGCGTGAGCTTCTCCTGCAGTTCCTGGCACCGCGCACTCAGCGAGAACTCCATACCGCCGCTCCTCGGGATCGCCCCGGGTCGGCCGACCCGGTTGGCCGCTCAGCTTCGCGCTTGGGAAGCTGTCGGACGGTATGGAGCGGCGGATGCCCGGCGCCCGGCGCGGCGGGGCACGGGCCGGGACAGCCCGCCCTGGGCGTCAGGGCTTCTTGGGCGTCCCCCGCTTGGCCGGCGTCCGGGCCGCCGAGCCGGACTTCGTCGCCGTGGTCTTCCTCGCGCCGGAGGCCTTGGCAACGCTGGCCTTGGCCGTCCCGCTGGCCTTCTTGGCTGTGCCGCTGGCCTTCTTGGCCGTGCCGCTGGCCTTCTTGGCCGTGGACCTCGCCGTGGTGCCGGCTTTCTTCGCCGTGGACCGGGCGCTGCCGGCGGCCTTGGTGGCGGTGGTCTTCGCCGTGCCCGTCGCCTTCTTCGCAGTGGAGCGCGCGGTGGTCGTGGCCTTCTTGGCCGTGGACCGAGCCGTGCCGGTGGCCTTCTTGGCCGTGGACCGGGCGCTGCCGGCGGCGTTGGTGGCGGTGGTCTTGGCCGTGCCGGTGGCTTTCTTCGCCGTGGACCGGGCGCTGCCGGCGGCCTTGGTGGCGGTGGTCTTCGCCGTGCCGGTCGCCTTCTTGGCCGTGGAGCGGGCGGTGCCCGTCGCCTTCTTGGCGCTGGCCGCAGCCTTCGTGCCGGCGGCCCGGGTGCTCTTCGCCGCCTTGCCCGGAGCGGCCTTCGCCGATCGGGCCGTGGTCTTGCCCACCGGGGTCGCCTTCGCCACCGCGGTCTTGGTCGCCTGCACCGCCTTCCGTTCCGCCTTCTGCGCGGTGCCCATGGCCCGGCCGGCGTTGCGGGCGGCCTTCAGGGTCGCCGTCCCGGCGACGTCGGCCGCCTTCGAGGTCAGCGTCTTCGCCGCTTGTACGACTTCCTGCCCGGCGGTCTTAGCCGCCTTGGCCGTCTTGGCCGCTGTGGCCTTCACCGCTCCCGCGGGCCCGCTCTTTCCCGCCTGGTTCCTGGCCGCCATTTCCGTCCCTCACTTGCTCGAACGTGCTGTGTGTTACTTATGTTGCCACTGAGGTGACGGAAAGGGAAATCCCTCTCTCCCATTTGTGCCGCTTCACCTCTTCGGCCCAGCCGCGTCCGAACGGGCCCGGAGGACCCGTTCCCTTGTATGGCAAGGAAAAGCGGGTGATCAGCCCCGGCCGTGGCGCAATAGCCGGCCCGGTGTGGCGCCGGTCCTCTTTTCCGTCGACGAAGGTGACTTCGCCGTTCACGAGGATGTGGCGGTAGCAGTCGGCCCGCCGGATTCGGCGCCATTCGCCGCCGGGCAGATCCTCGGCCACCTCCACGTCGTGGAGGACATGAGGTAGTCCCGCATCTCCGGCCGGGCCGGGGCGAACCCCGTCTATCACGCCCCCTCGTGCCACTCCTGACAAATCTCGAGCCGTGTCAGTATCTGGCCACAGATGTCAGGTTGTCAACGCGATTTGGTTATCCTCGCCATAGGAAGGAGGGAGCATGCCTGAAGCGACGAAGCGGCAGAAGTCCGCCCGGGCCGAGGTGCCGAAGCGCCGCAACGTGCGGGAGGACATCTACGGCGCCGCCCTGGCCTCCTTCGAGCAGCAGGGGGTCCGCGGCACCCTGATGGAGGACGTCGCCCGCCAGGCCGGCGTCTCCCGCCCCGCCATCTACTACTACTTCCCCGACAAAGACGCCCTGGTCCTCGAGGTCATCGTCCGCCAGGTGCGGGAGATCCACCGCCGGATCCGGGAGCGCATCCGGGTCGAGGACGGGCTCCCCGCCATGATCGAGGCGTCGCTCGCCACGATCCGCCTGTCGGGCGAGAACCAGTACCTCCAGCTCCTGACCCGGCCCGACTCGGCCGGGCTCACCGCCCGCCTCGCCGAGTCCGACATCGTCATGGGCCTGCAGCGGGAGCTGTGGTACCCGATGCTGGAGGCGGCCCGCGACCGGGGCGAGCTCCGCACCGACCGTCACTTCGACGATGTCATCCGCTGGATCACGTTCCTCGAGTTCTCGCTCATCACCAGCGGCGAGGTGTTCGGCTTCGCCACCGAGGCCGACTGCCGCGAGGCGCTGGCGGCCTACCTGGTTCCCGCCCTGCGCCCGTGAAGGTCCAGTGCCCGTGAAGGTCCAGTGCCCGTGAAGGCGGTGCTGTTCGACTTCGGCGGTCCACCGCCTCGAGCGGGGCGAGATGACCTTCGCCCACCTGTGCCGCTGGGCCGGCGAGGAGGGTGAACGGCGGGGCTGGCGGCTCGACCTCGGGCCGATGATCGACCACCTGGAGGTCATCGGGCTGCGCCAACCGGTGCTCGACCGGGTCGTCGACCTCCG
>JAUZEY010000092.1 GCA_030838785.1 Actinomycetota bacterium
ATGAGCGTGTTGATCTCCCGGGTGCCCTCGTAGGAGTAGATGGCCTCGGCGTCGGCGACGAAGCGGGCGATGTTGTAGTCCAACACGATGGCGTTGCCACCGAGGAGCTCCCGGGCCCAGCCGACGCTCTCCCGCATCCGGACGGTGGTGTAAGCCTTGGCCAGGGCCGAGTGCTCGTCCTTGTAGACCCCGGCATCCTGCAGCTGGGCCAGGCGGACCATCATCCCGAGCGACGCCGTGGCGTTGCCGAGCATCTTGACCAGCAGGTCCTGCACGAGCTGGAACTGGCCGATGGGGCGGCCGAACTGCTCGCGCTCCTTCGCATACTGCAGGGCGATCTCGTAGGCCGCCAGCATCACCCCGACCGCCTGCCACGCCACTCCGCTGCGCGTCGACCGGAGGACCTTGGCCGTGTCCTTGAACGAGTTGGCGTGCTGCAGCCGGTTGGCTTCCGGAACGCGGCAGTCCTCCATCACGATGTCGGCGTTCTGCACCGTCCGCAATGCGATCTTGTTCTCGATCTTCGTGGCCGTGAACCCGGGGGTGCCCTGCTCGACGACGAACCCCAGCACGTGGTTGGTCTCCACGTCGCGGGCCCAGATCACGACCAGGTCGGCGAACGTCGCGTTGCCGATCCAGCGCTTCGCACCGTTCAGGACCCACTCGTCGCCGTCACGGCGCGCCGTCGTCTCCAGGCCGCCGGCCACATCGGAACCGCCGTGGGGCTCGGTCAACCCGAACGCCCCGATCTGTTCCCAGCGGCTCATCGCCGGCAGCCAGCGGCGCTGCTGCTCCTCGTCGGCGCAGGCCAGGATGCTGCCCATCGCCAAGCCGGAGTGCACGCCGAAGCCGGTGGCGATCGACGGGTCGGCGTGGGCCAGCTCCAACGCCATGATGCCCTGGAGCAGGTTGCTCGGCTTCGGCTCCGCGGACTGCGGATCCGCCCACGTCAACAACTCCAGCTTGGCGAACCCCTCGAAGAGCTGAAACGGAAACTCGGCCCGGGCCCAGTGGTCGTTGACGATCGGCGCGACCTCGGTGCGAAGAAAGTCCCGTAGCCGCCCGACCACCTCCCGTTCCGGCGCCGAGAGCAGGTCTTGGTAGGAATAGAAATCCCCAGGCAACAGACCTGAATCCAGGTACGGGCCGGGTGGGGCCGGCAAGGTCACTGCAAGGCTCATGGCATCCTCTCTTGAGCTCTCTTGAGCGGTTGGGCTCCAGACGGTACGGAGGGCACCCGGGCCCCGGGACCGCGCTTCCGAACAGAACGGCCTGATCCTCGGGTCGTCCGGCGTTTGGCGCTCCGACCGTACGGTGAGCCATGTTCTGCTCCAGATGCACGAGCCGGGAGGAGCTGTGGCGCATCGCCGATGCGCAGGCCGCCCTGCGACGCGTTGCGACGCTCGTCGCCCGGGTGGCCGCGCCGGCCGAGGTCCTCGCCGCGGTCACGCAGGAGGCCTCTGCGGTCTTCAACGCCGACGAGGCCCTCATCGTCCGCCACCACCCGGAGGGCATGGGCACCGTCGTGGCCCGCGTCGGGGACGACCCCGACGAACGGTCCGTCGAGGGTCACCGGCGCACGGTGGCGTGCCCGATCGTCGTCGACGGCCGCCGCTGGGGCGCGATCGCCATCGCGTCGAAGCGCAGCGGCTTTCCAGCTGACACCGAGGAGCGGCTCGCCGATTTCACCGAACTGGTGGCCCTGGCCATCGCCAACGCCGAAGGACAGGCCGACGTGATCTCGGCGCGGGCCCGGGTCGTCGCCAGCGCCGACGAGGCAAGGCGCCGGATCGAGCGGGACCTCCACGACGGCGTACAGCAGCGGTTGGTGGCGTTGGCGATAGAAATCCGTTCGGCGCGGGCGGCGGTGCCCGCCGGGCTCGGCGAGCTGGCGGCGGAGCTGGACGAGGCGGTGGCCGGCCTGACCGAGGCCCTCGAGGAACTGCGGGAGCTGGCGCGCGGTATCCATCCCGCGGTCCTGGCCCACGGCCTGGGACCGGCGCTGCGGTCGCTGGCGCGGCGCTCGGCCGTCCCGGTCGACCTCGACGTAGGTCTCAAGGACCCCCTGCCCCGGGCCGTGGACGTGGCGGGGTACTACGTCGTCTCGGAGGCGCTCACGAATGCGGCCAAACACGCCGCCGCGTCCAAGGTCATCATCCGCGCCGAGGCGGACGCCGAGGTCCTCCGGATCAGCGTCCGTGACGACGGTGTCGGCGGGGCGGACCTCTCGGCCGGCTCAGGGCAAATCGGGCTGAAGGACCGCGTCGAGGCGCTCGGTGGCCGGATGACGCTCCAGAGCCCGCGGGGCTCGGGCACGTCGCTCTCCATCGAGCTTCCCCTTGCCTGCCTCAGGTCGTGACGCTGTCGCACGACCCAGCGCCTAGAGTTTCCCCCAACGTGAGCGAGGAGGCAGAGCGTGGCACCGAGTGACGAAGGGCTCGAGTTTCCTGAGCCTCCGGATGGGCTTCTGAAGCCGAGCGCGAACAGCGTCATCGCCTTCCTGGACGAGCCCGACCAGGCCGAGGCGGCCGTGCAGGACCTCATCGCACAGGGCTTCGACCGGGACGGCATCTACGTGCTCTGCGGCCCGAAGGGCGCCGAGCGGCTTGACGTGTCGGGCCGTCAACACGGACTCCGCGGTCGCGTGTACCGCCTCCTGGAGTGGTTGGGCGACGAGAAGGAAGGCCTCTTCCGCGCCCGGGATCACCTTGCGGCCGGCGGTCTCGTCATCAGCGTCCCGGCCGACGAGGGCCAGCGGTCGACGGCCGCCCGCATTCTCGGCAGCCACGGCGGCCACGACATGGCGCACTTCGGCCGCGACCACTGGGAACCGTTGGGGGCGTAAGCGCCGAACACCTCCTCCTTCTCACCCGGTCGTCGGTGACGGCTCGGCTCATCACCGAGCTCCTCCGATCGCCCCGGATGCCCGCCTGCTCCTTCGGCGGCATCTTGACAGCCGGGCCGAACCGAGCCTAAATACATTCACCGGCCAATTGGCCGGTGAATGTAGGGGTGCGAGCGGGCTCGGGTGGCGCCGCGCCGTCGGGAGGGCGAGGTGGCGATGAATCGTCGCGAGCTGCTCAAGATGCTGGGCGCCGGTGCGGCCGCAACGGTTTCGGCTGGGTTCGGTCCCCTGGCCGGCACACCGGCCGGCGCCGGGGCGGCACCGCCACCGCCGGCCGCAACGGTGCTGCGGACCCGCCTGACCGACCGATACCGGATCGCCTACCCGATCGTCCAGGCCGGAATGGCCTTCTACGCCACGCCGGCCCTGGCGGCGGCGGTGACCAACGCCGGCGGCCTCGGCGTGCTGGGGCCCGTCCCCGAAGCACCCGAGGGGACCCGGCGTCAGATCCAGGAGACCCGACGCCTCACCTCCGGTCCCTTCGGCGTCGACTTCGTCTACTTCCCGTTCTTCAACAAGACGGCCTGGGCCCCGCCGTCCGAACACGACGACGAGCACCGCACCCGGAACCTCACCTGGTCGATCACCGACGCCCACGTCGACGTCCTGATCGAGGAGAAGGTCGACTTCGTCGTCTGGTACTGGACCGCTCCCGAGCGGCGCTGGGCGAAGCGCCTGCAGGAGGCGGGCATCCGCCAGTGGGCGCAGGTGGGCAGCGTGGAGGGGGCGCGGGAGGCGATCGGCTACGGCGCCGAGGTCATCATCGCCCAGGGCAAGCAGGGCGGCGGCCACGTGCGGGGCTTCCAGGACGGCAACCCACTGCACCGTTCGGAACTCGTCCCCCTGGTGAAGAGCGCCGTTCCCGACAACGTGCTCGTGCTCGGCTCCGGCGGCATCGCCGACGGTCGGACCCTGGTCAACGTCCTCGCCGAAGGAGCCGACGGCGGCTGGGTGGGAACCCGCTTCGCCGTCAGCGCGGAGTCCTACGCCCACGAGGAGTACATGCGGCGGGTCATCGCCGTACGCGACGGTTGGAAGGAGACCGCCCCCGCCGCCATCTTCGGCCCCGAGTTCCCGCAGGCCTACACCCGGTCGATCGTCAACCGGGTGCTGGCCGAGTGGAAGGGCCAGGAGGACAAGATCCCCACCCCGGCTCCCCCGCCCGCCGTCGTCGGCACCGCCCGCCTGCAGCCCTGGAGCGTCCCCGGCGGGATCCCTTACGCCATGCCGAAGTTCAGCGTCATCATCCCGACGCGGGACTCCACCGGCGACTTCGACGAGATGTGCCTGCTCGCCGGGGCGGAGAGCTCCCCGCTGATCAAGTCGGTCAAGCCGGCGGCCGAGATCGTGGCCCAGATGGCGGCCGAGGCCGCGGCCCTGCTCGCCAGCCGCCCCTGACCCCTGCTCGCCGACCTCACCACTCCGGATCCACTGCTGTGCGGATCGACGGGAGTCCGTGAGACGACCGTCCACGGGACGATCGATTTCCTACCTCCACCCACCGAGTGATCTGCCATCTGGCAGATGTTCTCGTGCTGGCGTTGGAAGAGGATGCGGCCATGGTCATGTGGTCGGGTTACATGTCAGAATCTGCGGGCATGGGGGAGCTCTCCTCAGGGGCGGACGGAGGGGCTCGATCGCTGCCGTCCGGGGTGGTCACGTTCCTCCTCAGTGACGTGGCCGGTTCGACCCGCCTGTGGGAGGGGGACGAGCAGGTGGCGGCGGCCGCCATCGCCCGGCACTACGAGCTGCTCGCCGCCGCCATCGTCCTCCATGGCGGGGTGCGGCCCGAGGAGCAGGGCGAGGGCGACAGCGTGGTCGGCGCCTTCGCCAGGGCGTCCGACGCGGTGGCGGCGGCCCTCGACGCGCAGCGGGCCTTCGCCCAGGAGCCGTGGCCGGAGCAGGGAACGGTCCGGATCCGGGTGGCCCTGCACACCGGCGAGGCCCACCTGCGGGACGCCGGCAACTACTTCGGTCCGGCGATCATCCGCTGCGCCCGGCTGCGGGCCACCGCCCACGCCGGCCAGACGCTGCTGTCGAACGCCACCCGCGATCTCGTCGCCGACCTGGTTCCCGACCGCGTGACGTTGCGCGACCTCGGCTCCCAGCGGCTCAAGGATCTGGGCCGGCCGGAACGGGTGTGGCAGCTGTGCCATCCCGACCTGATGGTCGACTTCCCGCCGCTCCGGTCCCTCGAGGCCGTCACCAACAACCTGCCGGTGCAGCTGACGTCCTTCGTGGGACGGGAGGCGGAGCTGACGAACCTGCACGCCGCCCTCGACGACAACCGCGTGGTGACGCTCACCGGCGCCGGCGGGTGCGGCAAGACGCGCCTCGCCCTGCACGCCGCCGCCGAGGTCGTCGACCGCCATCGGGACGGTGTGCGGTGGGTCGAGCTCGGGCCGGTCTCCGATCCCGAACTGGTCCCCTACGTGGTGGCCCGCACCTTCGGGCTGCGCGAGGAAGAGGGCCGGCCTGTCATCGAGACGCTCTCCGAGCACCTCGCCGGGGTCGACGCCCTCCTCGCTCTCGACAACTGCGAGCACGTCGTGGGCGCCTGCGCCCGGCTCGCCGAAGACCTCCTGAAGGCGGCGCCGGCCTTACGGCTGATGGCGACCAGCCGCGAGCCGCTCGGCATCCCCGGCGAGGTGACCTGGCGGGTCCCGTCCCTCGATGACGACGCCGCCACCCGACTGTTCGTGGAGCGGGCCGCCCAGGTGCGGCCGGGGTTCTCCCCGGAGGCCGCCGAGACCGAGGTCGTGGCCCAGATCTGCCGGCGCCTGGACGGCATCCCCCTGGCCATCGAGCTGGCCGCGGCCCGCATGCGCATGATGCCCCCGGCGCGGATCGCCGCCGCCCTGGACGACCGTTTCCGTCTGCTCACCGGCGGGGGTCGCACCGCGCTGCCCCGCCAGCAGACGCTGGAGACATCGGTGGCGTGGAGCCACGATCTCCTCGACGAGGACGAGCGGGCGGTGCTCCGCCGGCTGTCGGTGTTCGCCGGAGGCTTCGCCCTCGACGCCGCCGAGAGCGTCTGCGCCGCCGAGGCCCTCGACGAGTACGCCATCCTCGACCTGATCTCGCGCCTCGTCGACAAGTCGCTCGTCCACGTCGACCACGAAACCGACGGCCGCTACCGGCTACTGGAGACGATCCGTCTCTACGCCGGCCAGCGGCTGTTGGACTCGGGCGAGAGCGATGTCATCCGCGCCCGTCACCTCGACGTCTTCCTCTCGCTGGCGGAGCGGGCCGAGCCGGAGATCGTGCTCGCCGACGGGCCCGCCTGGCTAAACCGCCTCGAACGGGACCACGACAACCTCCGGGCCGCCATGGAATGGGCCGACGCCACCGGCGGCTACGAACCGTTCCTCCGCCTGACGACCGCCCTCACGCTCTTCTTCGAGCTGCACGGCCATCTGGCCGCCGGGGGCCGCTGGTTCGCCCGGGCCCTCGCCCGGGACGAGGGGCCCTCGTCCGTCCGGGCCCGGGCGCTGTGGGGCGCCGCCCACGTGGCCCTCTACAGCGACGACTACGGGACCCTCGCCCGGCGCGCCCCCGAGGCCCTGGAGATGGCCGAACAGGTCGGCGACGAGTGGGCGACGGGCCGGGCGCTCAACATCAACGGACTGGCGCAGGCGTTCACCGAGCCCGAAGCGGCCCGGGCCGTCCTCCAGCGCAGCATCGAACTCGGCCGTCAACACGGTGACCACTGGGCGGTGGTCGACGGGTGGAAGATGGTGACGGTCGCCTGGCTCATGCAGGATGACTACGACGGGCTCGCCCCGGCGCTCGCTGAGTTCCGCTCGGTGTCGGAGCGACTCGGCAACCGGTTCTTCATAGCCTGGTACCACTGCACGCTCGGCTGGGTGGGCATGTTCCGGGGGGACTTCACCCGAGCCCGGCGGTCGCTGGAGACGGCGCTCGAGTACGACGCCGAACTCGGCGGCGCCGCCACCGCCGGTTTCGCCACTGCCTACCTGGGCGGGGTCGAGTCGCTGACCGGCGAGTACGACGCGGCCGAGCTGCGCCTCAGCCGGCTCCTCGAGCGGGCGTCGGCCGTCGGCGACGCCCTCGGGGCCCCGTTTGCGTTTCCCTCGCTGGCTCGCCTCCACATCGGTCTCGGGGCGCCAGGCGTTGGGCGGGCGTTGCTCGAGCCCCTCGTCGAGGAGCTCCGGAGCGTGCCGTGGCTCTTCTCCTGGGCGCTGTCGGTGCTCGGCCTCGCCCATCTCGCCGAGGGCGAAGACGCCGCTGCCCAGACCGCCTTGGAGGAGGCGAAGGCCGTCGCCGCCACCATCGACAATCTCCGGTTGATTGCCCTCGCAGACCACCACCTCGGTCGACTGGCCCGCCACCGCGGTGATGCCGGCGGGGCCGAGGACCTCCATCACGAGGCGCTGGCGCTTCAGGCCGGGCGCGGGCTCCTCCCGGGTGTGGCCGAGTCGCTCGAGGCGCTCGCCGCCCTGGCGGCCGACCACGAGAGCTACGCAGAGGCGACGCGGCTGCTGGGAGCCGCCTCCGCCCTGCGGCGGTCGATCGGGCTGGCCCGCTGGCCGGCGGACCAGGCCGACCACGACGGCGAGCTGGCCCGGGCCCGCCAGGCGCTCGGGGATGGTGCCTTCGAGGGCGCGTGGACTGAGGGCGAGGCGCTCAGCGCCGACGACGCCGTCGCCTACGCCACTCGGGCACGCGGCGAACGCAAACGTCCGTCGGCCGGCTGGGCCAGCCTCACCCCCACCGAGACCGAAGTCGTCAAACTGGCGGCCAAGGGTCTCACCAACCCCGAGATCGGCGAGCGTCTCTTCATCGGTCGCGGGACCGTAAAGACCCACCTCGCCCACGTCTTCGCCAAGCTCGGCGTGAACACCCGGTCCGAGCTCGCCGCCGAAGCGACCCGCCGCGGCCTGTAGGCCGTCGACAACCGGCCGCGACCCGGGCCGTTGCCGCAGGTCGGCAGAGGTGCTACAAATAGCACATGTTGAGTGTCGGGGTGCGGGAGTTGCGGCAGCGGGCCAGTGAGCTGCTGCGCATCGTCGCCGGCGGGGAGTCCATCGAGATCACGGATCGGGGCCGGCCGGTCGCCGTACTCGGGCCGGTGCCGGGCGGCAGCCCCCTCGAACGCCTGCGGGACATGGGCGAGGTGGCGCCGGGACAGGGTGACCTCGACGACCTTCCCGACCCGCTGCCGCTGCCAGCGGGCCGGGAGACGCCCTCAGCCGTCCTGGCCCGCCTGCGCCGCGACGAGCGGTGAGCCGCGTCCTGTACCTCGATTCGTCGGCCATCGTGAAGCTCGCCGTCGCCGAGCCGGAATCTGAGGCGCTGCGCCGCTACCTGCGGCGGCGAAAGCCCTACCTCTCCAGCGCCCTGGCCCGGACGGAAGTCGCTCGGGCCCTGCTGCCGTTCGGGGCAGAGGCCGTGCGGCGCGGCGTGGAGGTCCTGAGCCGCATCGACCTCGTCCGAGTCAACGACACGGTCCTCCAGGCCGCCGGGGCGCTCCTCCCCGAGGAGCTGCGCACGCTCGACGCCATCCACCTTGCGACCGCCGGCCAGCTCGGTCACGACCTCGCCCGCGTCGTCACCTACGACGAGCGAATGACCGCGACCGCCAAAGCCATCGGCTTCAAGGTCATCGCGCCGGCCTGAATCGCCGATTACTCGCGCTCGGCTCGGAGCGGCGTTCCTACTGCGAGCCCAGGAGTTCGACTGCTCCCCGCTCGATGTTCGCCAGTCCCAGCTCCCGGGCGGTGGCGAGAGCTTGGCGCAGGAGGTCGTGGGCCCGCTCGCCGTCCCCGGGCTCAGCGTGGGCGAGGAGCATCCGGGCCCACTCCAGGCGAGTGCGGGCCAACCAGGTCGGCGCACCGATGCGTTCGTGGGTCGCCGCGGCGGCGGCAAAGTAGGCCTCGGCCTCCTGCCAGTCGCCACTGGTCGTGGAGAGGAGGCCGAGGTAGAAGGCGACGGATCCCGTGATTCCCCCGCCGAGGGAGATCACGACGAGCTGGTCGGCGTACGGCTCCAACCTGGACCGGAGCCGGGGAACGCAGTCATCCCGGCCGAGGCGAGCACAGAGCCAGGCGCACTCGGCCGTGAACCGCAGCCAGGCGACGTTATTCGTCGGCTGCGCGAAGCCGGCGGCGGCCAGATCGTCGAACACGCAAGCGGCGGCTTCCATCTGATCAGTTTCGGCCAGGATGAGGGCGTAAATCGCGTTGACCATGGGGTTCTGCGTGTGCTGAGCGACCTGGCCTACCCATCCTTCCAGCTCACCTAGGCGGCCCTCGTCGAGGTACAAGGAGAGCCGCTGGCCCCCTGAGAAGAAGGCGATGTCCGACCAGCCGGCGCTCACCCCGAACTCGTGGGCGGCGATGATCGCCGCCTCGGCGTCGGCGTCGCCGTGGAGCACGCGCAGGGCTGCATGGTGGAGCATCGCAGCCCACGTCAGGGCAGGCTGACCCAGACCGGCGACGAGCGCCTGGTTTCTGGCCTGGCAACGCTCCGCCTCGGCCACGTCGGCGAGCTCCATGGCGGCTTTGAAGCGCAGGATGAGAGCGCGGCTGGCGAGGACCGGATCGCCCAGCCGCTCGGCCACCGAGAGCATGTCGGTGGTCGCTGTGAGCCGCTCGGTTGCATTGTCCGGGGCGGTGATGGTGTAGTCCCGGGCCAGGAGGACGTGGGCGAGGGTCTCCGGGTCGCCCAGCGATCGGGCGATGCGCAGCGCCTCGCCGGAGAGCGTGAGCCTGCGGCGAGGGTCAGGCTCCCAGGCCAACTCCAGGCCCAGATTGGCGAGGAGACGGGCTCGAACCGGGAGGTCGTCCGCACCCACCGCCGCGATGGCTGCTTCCAGCACTTCGACCCGGGCGGCGTCGACCTCGAAGGCCGCGTTGTAGATGTGTCCCCGGTTGTTCGCCAACGCGGCGCGAGCGAGGGCGGGGGCGTCGCCGAGTTGGGCGGCGAGGTGGGCGGCGTCGAGCAGGGTCTGGCGGTAGCCGGGATCCGCGGCTCGCCGTTGCGCCTCCCCGCGGCCGATGAGCAGCTCGAGGCGGCGAGGATCGGCGGGGTCGGCGGCGCCGGCGTCGAGGAGGTCGAGACCGGAGGCGTAGTAGTTGGCCGCCTCGTCATGGGCGAGCTGGGCGAGGACCCGGTCCCCGGCCCGTCTGGCGTAGTCCACGGCCTTCGCCGTGTCGGTGACGGGAGCACTGGCCTTCGCCCAGTGGTGGGCCAGGGCGGGCACGTAGTCGTCGAGGGCACCCTCGTGGATCGTCTCGATCGCTTCGGCCGTCTTGCGGTGGAGCGTGACCTTCCGGGCGGCGGTGAGCGATTCGTAGAGCGTGGCTCGGACCAGGGCGTGAGCGAACCGGCACCGGGTGGCCGACACCTCGGTCACGAGCCGGGCGCCGGCCGCCTCCTCCATGGCGCCGAGGAGCGTCTCCTCGCCGAGATCCCCCGCCGCCTGCACCACCCCCAGCTCGAACTCGGCCCCGACGACGGCGGCGATACGAAGGGCGTGGTTGGTGTCGCCCGAAAGTCGGGAGAGCCGCCGGCCCACCACGTCGCGCACCCCCTCGGGAATGCCCAGCTGGTCGACGGGGAGCCGAATGGTCCAGCCGCCCTGGCGCTGTTCGACGCCGCCGGTTTCGGCCAGGTGGCGGAGCACTTCCCGGACGAAGAACGGGTTTCCTTCCGTCTCCTCGTAGACGGCCAGTGCCAGGGCGAGGCCGGCTTCGTCGAGCGCCCGGCCCGAAGCCTGCTCGACGAGGGCCCTCACACCCGCGTCATCGAGCCCACTCAGGGACAGTCGCTCCACCGCGCCTTGGCGGCGAAGGTCGGCGACGAGTTCCACGAGCGGATGGTCATGCGTCAGCTCGCTGTCCCGATAGGTGCAGAGCACGAGGATCCGTCCGCCGCCGGCGCGCACGACGTGGCGTAGGAGCAGCAGCGTCGGCTTCGCCGCCCACTGGAGGTCGTCGAGCACCACCAACACGGGTTCCTCGACGGAGACGGCGACCAGCCAGGCGGCCACGGCGTCGAACAGCCGATAACGCTCGGTCTCCGGGTCGGACCGAAGGGGGGCCGGGAGGCCCGCAACCCGCTCGCTCAGCTCGGGCAGCAGACGGGCCAGCTCCCCGCCATAGCGACCCAGACGACCCGCCAGCGCAGGAGCATGGTCCACGAAGTGGCGCAGGGCCTCCACGAAGGGCTGGTACGGCACGCCCAGGTCCTCGTCGCAGCCCCCGGCCAGCACCATGGCCCCTTCGTCATGAACCCTCCCGGCGAGCTCAGCGGCCAGGCGGGTCTTGCCCACCCCCGGCTCGCCCGCCAGGAGGACCACCCGCAGCTCGCCCGCTGTCGCTTCCTTCCACAGCTGCCCGACCCGTTCGAGCTCGTCGTCCCGGCCGACGAAGATGCGCCCGATGTCGGTCAGGAAGCCCGGGAGCGGGACTGAGGACTGCGGGAGCGGCTCCCAGTCGACCTGGACGGCTGGGACCGCCTCGGGCAGCCCCTTCAGCTCCAGGCTGCCGATCGGGGTGAACGTCCCAACACCCGAACGCGCCAGCCAGCGAACCATCTCCGAGGCGAGAATCTGCCCGCCCGCAGCCGCGCCACAGAGACGAGCCGCCTCGATCACCGGGGTGCCGAAGCAATCGTCCCCCTCGAAGACGACGTCCCCCGCGCTGATCCCGATCCGCACCCCCAGCGCCGCGACGCTCGTCCGGTTGTGGCGACCGATCGCCTGCTGGATCGCCACCGCCGCCCCCACCGCATCGGACGCCCCGACGAAGGTCGCCATGACCCCGTCGCCGAGGTTCTTGACGAGATGCCCCCGGCTCGCCTCCACCGCGCCCGCCATCAGCGCATCGTGGTGGTGGCGCAACTCCTCCGCAGCATCCTCGCCCACCCGCGAACGAAGCTCAGTCGACCCCACAAGATCCGTGAAAAGAACGATGGCCGTTGACCGCCCCGCCCCCACCGCGCCGCCCTGGGCCACGTCGCGATCGTA
>JAUZEY010000102.1 GCA_030838785.1 Actinomycetota bacterium
ACCTCGCGCCGGGCGGCCGGGGCCAGCTCGTCGTCGAGGTAGGCCGACAGGGTGTCGTCGAGGTGGTCGCCCCCGGTCACTGGAGGGCCGCCCGCAGGAGCCGGCGACCCCGGTGGATCCGGGACCGCACGGTGCCGACCGGCACGGAGATCGCCTCGGCGATCTCCTCGTAGCTGAGTCCCACGACATCGCAGAGCACGACGGCCGTCCGGAACTCGTCGGGGAGGCGGCGGAGGGCGGCCTGGACGTCGTCGGACAGGCCGTCGCTCACCTCGTCGGCGCCCGGTGTGGAGGGCAGGAGGCGCTCGGGATCCTCCGGCATCACTTCGACCGGCCGGCGCCGCTTGCGGCGCACCTCATCGAGGAAGACGTTCGTCACGATCCGGGACAACCAGCCTTCCATCGACCCCGGCTGGTACGTCTCGAGGCCCTTGCGGACCCGGAGGAGCGCCTCCTGAACGAGGTCGAACGCGTCATCGTCGTTGCCGGACAGCCGGTAGGCCACGTTGTAGAGAAAGCGCCCGTGGGTGCGGGCGACCTCCTCCCACGTGGGGACCTCGCCGGTCATTCGGAACAACGCTGGCGGTGGCCGCTGAGTTCCCGCTTCCGCTCCGCCCCGCTGCTCAGCCGGCCCCGAGCTCGCGCCTGCGGCGCTCAGGCCTTGGTGTCAGGGCTCTTGGTCTCGGGCTCGTTCTCTCCGGCGCCCTCGGCCAGACCCTTCTTGAATTCCTTCGACGACTCACCCAGGGAGCGGGCGAGCTTGGGCAGCTTCGCACCGCCGAAGATGAGCATCACGATGAGCAGGATGATGATGAGCTCCGGCGCCCCGAGTCCAGCCACGGAAAGTCCTTTCGGTCAACACGCGGGTCACACCAGAACCTGGGTGCCCCGCTGATGCGTTCCCTCTAGGTTACCGCCCCCCCGTTCGAAGCGGCAGCGCCCCTCGGATTCCTTCAGTTCGCGGTTTTTCAGGCCGACCGCAGGGCTCCGGCCAGCACCTCGAGGTCCTCGAGGCCGCTGATCGAGAAGGGCAGCGGGCCGGCCGACACGATGAGCTCCGCCACCCCGAGGGCGGCCCAGCCGGCCACCTGCTCGGCCAGCTGGTCAGGGGTGCCGACGAGGCGGCCCACCCGCCACTGCTCGAGCGGCACCCGGTCGAGCATGCCGCCGGGCGCCGTCTGGCGCATGCGCTCGTAGCGGGCGGTCAGGTCGCGCTCGTCCTCGCCGGCCAGGGCGTAGAGGCCGAGGGTGCGCCGCACGGTTGCGGGGTCGCGGCCCCGGTCCTCACAGGCCCGGTCGAGGACGGCGACACGGTGGCGGTAGTCGTCGGGCGTCCAGACCCAGCACGTGTTCCACCCGTCGGCCATCTCGGCCACCAGCCCGAGGAGCCGGTCACCTTTGCCGCCCACGAAGATCGGCGGCCGGGGCGACTGGAGGGCGGGCGGCAGGTTCATCGCGCCCCGCACGACGTGCGCCTTGCCGTTGAGCGTCGCCGGACCGCCGGGCAGGAGGGAGTCGAGCACGGCCAGCGCCTCCCGGAGCCGGGCCAGGCGCTGGCCGGGCGAGGGCACGGCCAGCCCGACGGCCTCGAAGTCGGGGGCGTACCACCCGGCCCCGATGCCGATGTCGAGGCGGCCGCGACAGAGCCGGTCCAGCGTGGTCAGGGCCTTGGCCAGGACCCCGGCGGGGCGGAGCGCCTCGGACAGGACCAGCGTGCCGAGCCGGGACCCGCTGACCACTCCGGCCACGGCGGCCAGCGTTGTCAGCGGCTCGTAGGCGAACTGCTCGCCGGGCGGGCCGCCGTAGCGCTCGATCGACAGGCTCACGTGGTCCGAGACCCAGAGCGACTCGAAGCCCAGCGCCTCGGCGGCGCTGGCGTGGGCGGCGATCGTCTCGAACCGCAGGGGGGACTCCCCCGGTATCGAGAAGTCGTAGTGAGGAAGCGCGAGGCCGAACTGCACGGCGAGAGCGTAGAGCCCTCCGAACCCCGAGCGGAATGCCCACCGTAACGGTGGGTAAACCGCTCGGGGTCGCTCGGCAGGGGCCGGTGTGGGCCGCGACGCCGATACCGTCGTTGGCGGTGCTCGAGTGCGTGGTCAATATCTCAGAGGGTCGTCAGCGGGACGCGGTGGACGGGTTGGCGGCGGCCTGCGGACCCGTCCTCCTCGACGTCCACACCGATGCGGACCATCACCGCTCGGTGCTCACACTGGCGGGGGCGCCCGACGTGGTCACCGAGGCGGCCCTCGCTCTGGCTCGGGCCGCAGTGGAGCGCATCAACATCTCGGACCATGCAGGGGTGCATCCCCGCCTGGGCGCCGCGGACGTCGTGCCCTTCGTACCGCTCGACGTTGGCCCCTCCGCCGGGGCGACGGTTCGGGCACGGAGGCTTCAGGTGGCGGGCGAGGTCGCCCGGACCTGGGGGCAACGGGTGGCCGAGGAACTGGGGGTGCCGGTGTTCCTCTACGGAAGCGCCGACCCGCAGGGGCGGTCGCTGCCCGAACTACGCCGGGAGGCGTTCCGGGGGCGGCGGCCGGACTTCGGGCCGGGAGATCCCCATCCCACGGCTGGGGCCATGGCGGTGGGGGCCCGGCCCATCCTCGTGGCGCTCAACTGCGAGCTGTCAGCCGACGACGGGGGACGGAGCCTCGACGCCGACCTGGCCGTGGCCCGGTCCGTCGCCCGGGCCGTCCGGGAGCGGGACGGGGGGTTACCCGGTGTGCGCGCTCTGGGGTTCGAACTGGCGTCGAAGGGGCGGGCTCAGGTGTCTATGAACCTTGTCGACCTCGCCGCCACCGGGGTCGAGACCGCCTGCGAGGCGGTGCGGCGGGAGGCGCAGCGGCACGGACGCAGCGTCACGGCGGTCGAGCTGGTCGGGCTCCTGCCCGCCGCCGAGCTCGAACGCTGCAGCCCGGAGTTCGTCGACTGGAGCGGGCTGTCGCCGGACCAGACGATCGAGGCCCGGCTCGGAGCCGCCGGCTCAGGCTGAGGCGTTGATGGCGCCGATCTCGCCGAGGGCCCGGCGGCGGCGCAGGCGCCGGCGCTCCCGCTCGGAGAGCCCGCCCCAGATGCCGAACTTCTCATGGTTGCGGAGCGCGTACTCCAGGCAGTCGAGGCGGACTGCGCAACCGGCACAAACGGACTTGGCCTCCCTGGTGGAGGCCCCGCGCTCGGGGAAGAACAGCTCGGGGTCGACTCCCAGACAGTTGGCCCGCTCCTGCCAGCGGCGCTCCTCCTCGGGGACTCTCCGGAACAGCTCATGCATCGGGACCCTCCAGGGGGGAAAGACGCTGTTGGAATTACAGCAGTGTCACTATGCCTCCGCCCGGAGATACAGCGCAAGAAGGATCGGGGAAGAACCACGCTCATCCACGAAACTTCTTCTGTGACCCTGGCATCGGCGTGACAGTTACGCACGCTTGATGGCCGTGAGGCCGCAGGGGTCGGACAATACGGGCAAAGCTTCCGCAATGCACGTCGAAGCCCCCGGGCGACACCGGCGGCTTACGAAGCGGCGCTCTAACCCGTCCGGCGCAGGCGGCGCTTCTGCTCCACGAAGTCCACCAGGACGTAGTCGCCGAGCGTCTCGGGAGTGGTGAAGAAGGCCCGGCCCCGGTTCATCTGGGTCATCCGCTCCACGAAACGGCGCAGCCCGCTCGAGGCGTCGAGCATGAACGTGTTGATCCGGATCCCCTCCCGCGTACAGCGGTGGACCTCGGCCAGCGTCTTGTCGATCGTCTCCTGGACGGGCGGGTAGTGGAAGAAGACCTGACTGCCCCCATCTGATGTGGGGGTGATGTGGGCCGTCGGCTCCCCGTCGGTGATCATGATGATCTGGCGCGTGCCGCTCTCGTGGGCCAGCATCCGCCGGGCCAGCATGAAGGCGTGCTGCATGTTGGTGCCGTAGACGAAGTCCCACGAGACCTCGGGCAGCTGGGCCGCCTTCAACTCCCGGGCGACCTCCGAGAACCCGACGATCCCGAGGAAGTCTCTCGGGAACTGGCTGCTGATGAGGGCGTGGAGCGCCACCGCCACCTTCTTGGCGGCCAGGAAGTTGTCCCGCATGGGCATCGACAGCGACAGGTCGAGCATGAGGACGGTGGCCGAGCGGGACAGGTGCTCCATCTGCTCGACCTCGAAGTCCTCCGGCGAGAGGCGGACGGGCGTACCCGCTCCTCGACGTCTCAGGGCGTTCCGGACGGTCTGCTCCACGTTGAGGGCGAACGGGTCGCCGAACTCGTAGGGCTTGTGCTCGTTCGACCGCTCGTGGCCGCTGCCCGAAAGCTCCACCTTGTGCCCGCCGATGCGGTCCTTGGCCAGCTTCGAGAACAGCTCCGACAGGGCCCGCTGGCCGATGCGGCGCAGGCCCTTGGGAGTGAGCTCGTAGCGGCCGTCGCGCTGGTCGATGAGCCCCGCCTCCTCCAGCATCCGGGCCAGCCGGGCCAGCTGCTCGAGGCTGTCGGCGGCGTCGTCGCCGAGGAGCTCCCGGGCCCGGTCGATGTCGGCCTCGGCCAGCTGGGCCGGGGAGGTGGCCGACCGCAGGAGGTGCTCGAGCTCGTCGAGGCTGCCGAGGCGCTCCAGCAGGCCGGGGGCGCCGGCCAGGTTGAGCGGGTCGGTGCCGGAGAAGTCGTAGCCCCGGTCCCAGCCCAGGTCGGGGAAGGCGCCCTGGAGGTGGCGGGCCAGGTCGTTCATCTGCCAGCTGAGATCCATGTCGCCGAGGAGCTCTTCGGCCAGCTCCTCCAGCTGGCGGCGCTGCTCCTCCGACATCGACGACAGCAGCGCCTGCATCTGGGCCATCGACCGGGCCATCTGCTCCAGCAGCTCGTCGAGGCTCTGCGGGTTGCCGGGGAAGAACTGGCCGTGGCGCTCCATGAACCCGGCGAAGTCGGGTTCCTCCCCCGCCTCCCGGGCGGCCAGCATGGCGTTGAGCTCGGCCAGCATGTCCTTGAGGGCGGCCATCCGGTCCGGCGACATGTCGGCCATCCCCTGGGCCATCCGGTTGAACTGGCTCTGGAGGAGCTGCTGGCGCAGCTCGTCGGTCAGCTCCTCGAAGCGGCGGCGGGCGTCGTTGTCGGCGAACTCGTACTGCGACAGCTCCCGGAACCGGCCGGCCAGGTCGGGCGGCATCTCGTCCAGTGTCTGATGACGGGCCTGCGCCTCGTCGTGGGGAAGCTCACCCCGGTCGAGCCCTTGTCGCTCCAGGTCGACGACCTCGTCGAGCCGGCGGGCGATGTCCTCCCCCAGGCCCGACAGCTCGTGGCGCTCCAGCTCCTCCCGCCGCCGGCGGGCGATGCGTTCCAGCAGCTGGCGCAGCCCTTCGAGCTGACGCCCGTCCGGAGCGCGCATCCCGCTCTGCAGCGCCCGGCGGAGGGCGGCGTTGAGGTCGCCGTGGTAGAGCAGATCGTCGGCGATCTCCCCGAGGACGCCCTCGGCGTCGAGGTCGAAGCCGGTCTGGGTGCCGTCCCAGCGGCTGTACCGGTATCGCCGTGCCATGGCGGGGAGGGTAACGGACGCCGGGGAATCCTGAGTCCCGGCAGAGGCGACGCCGGGACAGCGGCCGTCAGACAGTCGTAACATGACCGCCGGCCGAGGAAGAGAGGAGATTTCGATGCAGAAGCTCCCTGGCCTTTTCACCGTCTTCGCCGGCGTGGTCGTCCTGTCGACCGTGAACGCCGCATCCGCCACCCCCCCTTCGGGGCAGTTCAGCTCCACGGAATACGGGCGCGCCCAACAGGGGGCCAACGCCAAGGTCGTCGCGCCGTCGGGTCGCGACGTCGACTCGTCGACCTACACGGTGGCGCCCGGCGGGGACACTGGCTGGCGGACCGGTCCGGGCACCACGGCTCTGGCCGTCACCAAGGGGGCCCTGAAGGTCGAGCAGGCCGAGGGCTGCGCCAGCCGGGATCTGGCGGCCGGGAGTGCCCTCGTCCTGTCCCCGGGCGAGTTCCGTCTCCACAACGCCGGGCAGGAACCGGTCGAGCTGCTCGCCAACTTCACCGGCCTCCCCCACGGTGGCGGCACACCGCTGGTCGACGGTCCGGCGGATCCGGCGCCGGCCTGTAGCGGGTTCGCCGCCGCCGCCGCTCCGAACGGGATCTCCACGGCAAAGTCGTTCCGGGGCGACCCCAGCCCCTACTTCCGGCAAGCGCACGCCGGGCACGGCGGCGGGTCGGCGAATGACGCCTACCCGACCAAGGAGCTGACGGTCCAGGCCGGCAAGGACGCGTTCATGACCACGATAGAAATCCAGCCCGGCTTCAGCACCGGCTGGTTCACGCACACCGAGCACGTGGCGATTCTCACCAAGGGGACGTGGGCCTTCTACGGAGACCGCGACGGGAAGTGCCAGATCGTCGAGGAGTACCACGCCGGCGACGCCTGGGTCCACGACGTGCACCGCCACCTGGGTGCCGTCCAGGGCAACGAACCGGTGGAGATCACGCTGTTCGGGTTCAACCTGAGGCACGGCGAACCGATGCCGGTCTTCGGCAGCAACCCCGACCACTTCGACTTCACGCAGGCGCCTCCGGCGGACTGCCCGACCCAGCTTCGCTGAGGCCGAGGAGGCCGGGCGGCGTCAGGGTTGGGACTGCACGTAGCGCTTGTGGCCGTGCAGGGTGAGGACGCGGTCGCTGCCGTCGACCCGCAGGACCGGGTGGGCCCCCGTGTAGCAGGCCTTCGGGTCGACGCCGGTGGCGACGGCCAGGTCGGCCGTCTCCCGGGCGCTCAGCCGCTGGCCCTTGGCGTGGACGAAGGCGTCGAGGAACGAGGTCATCGGGTCTCCGCCGGCTGCCGCCCCGACCAGCGCCGGCTCCCGGACGAGCGCCTCATCGACGAGTCCGGCAGCGAGGCGGGCGTCCTCCGCCCGCAGGTCGATCTCGACCGCGGCGGGCGGTGCGACCCCGTGCACCTCCGCCGTCAGCACGGCCAGCTCGGCCGCCATCCGGTTCACCGTCGACTCCAGCGCCGCGAGGCGCCCGTCCAGTCCGCCAGCCGCCATGACCCTGCCCCCCTGTTGGTCCCCCCGACCCGCCTCTCTCAGGAAAGGCCGATGCCTCCGGGCGGTCATCCCCCTGAAGGGGGAAAAGGGGGATCTACGAGCGCGCCCGGTACGTGGCCCGGCCGGCGTGGGCGTCCTTGTTCAGGCGCTTCGAAAGATGCAGGCCCTCGAGGACGAACTCCACCGCCGAGGCGACCTCGGCCGGGGCCTCCCCCACGTCGAGGTCGCCGAGCGTCTCCTTGATGCCGGGGAGGTCGGCGTAGGCGGCGTAGGCGCCCGACGGGACATCCTCCCCGGTCTCGACGGCCAGGCCGCCCTCGAACGAGTCGACCAGGTCCTTGAAGCGTTCCGGGCGGCACCACGCCCGCCACGTCTCGAGCACGGCGCCCTTGACCAGCCGGTCGACGATGTCGCCCTCCCGGCCTTCCTCCAGCGACTCGATCTCCACCTTGCCGGCGGTCGAGGCGACGAGGGCCGGCAGGTCGCTCACCCGGGGGACGGCCTCCGGCTCGCCGAGCCGCAGTGCCCGGCGGAGGGCGTTGGCCACCAGCGTCTCCTGGTTGGCGATCGACAGCCGCACCGACACGCCGGAGCGCTGGTTCACCTGCGACGAGCGGCGGGCCTGATGGGTGATGGCGGCCACGACCTCGGCCATGTAGGCGGGGACGGTGATCTGGATGCCGGCGGTGTCGAGGCGGCGGGCCTCCTGGGCCACCACCGCCATCTCGGTGTCGAGCCCGGTCGGGTAGTGGGTGCGGATCTGGGCGCCGAAGCGGTCCTTGAGCGGCGTGATGATCCGGCCCCGGTTGGTGTAGTCCTCCGGGTTGGCCGACGCCACCAGCATCACGTCCAGGGGCAGGCGGACCTTGTAGCCCCGGATCTGGACGTCGCGCTCCTCCAGCACGTTGAGGAGGCCGACCTGGATCCGCTCGGCGAGGTCGGGCAGCTCGTTGATGGCGAAGATGCCCCGGTTGGTGCGGGGGACGAGCCCGTAGTGGATCGTCAGCTCGTCGGCCAGGTAGCGGCCCTCGGCCACCCGGATCGGGTCGACCTCGCCGATGAGGTCGGCGATGGCGGTGTCGGGCGTGGCCAGCTTCTCGCCGAAGCGCCGCGAGCGGTGCAACCACTCGATCGGGGTGTCGTCGCCGTGCTCGGCGACGAGGTCGCGGGCGGGCTTGGAGATCGGGGCGTAGGGGTCGTCGTTGATCTCGCTGCCGGCGATGATCGGGGTCCACTCGTCGAGCAGTTCGACCAGGGAGCGGATGATGCGGGTCTTGGCCTGCCCCCGCTCGCCGAGGAAGATCACGTCGTGGCCGGCCAGGAGGGCGTTCTCCAGCTGGGGCAGGACGGTCTCGTCGTAGCCCAGCAGCCCGGTGACGACCGGCTCGCCGGCGGCGAGGCGGACCATGGCGTTGGCCCGCACCTCCTCCTTGACCGGCCGGGACTCCCAGCCGCTCTGGCGCAGCGCTCCGATGGTCTGCGGACGGTCGGCCAAGGCATCCCCCAGGTCAGGTCGGTGGGCGCGAGAGGGTAACAGCGCTCTCCGCTAGTCCCGACCGCGGCGCAGGGGGTGATCGGGGAGGACCTCGATCAGGACGAGCATCAGGCCGTCGGGGTCGCGGACACGGGCCTCCCGGAGGCCCCAGGGTTCGTCGACCG
>JAUZEY010000104.1 GCA_030838785.1 Actinomycetota bacterium
CGAAGGCCGGCCGATGTACGCCGCCCTGCGCGCCATCCCGATCCCCGATGAGGTGGTCGCCCGTCTCTTCCATGCAGCTTCCCTGCTGCGCGAGCACCGTGGCGACGGGCACATCGCCGCCCTGATGAGCGAGGGTGTCGGCGGCCTCGAAGCGCACGTCCTCTTCGCCCTCGACATGAACATGCCCGCGGAAAAGTTCGGACGCATCCACCACCTCCCCCCAGGGCAGCTCGCCGCTGTGATCGACGGGATGCGGAGTCGCAACCTAATCGGAGATGACGGTTGGCTGAGCGAACCGGGCCGCGCTGTCAAACAGCGGGTCGAGGCGCTCACCGACGACCTCGCAGCGAAGCCCTACGAGAGCCTCGAGCCCGACGAGCCCGACGAGCTCGTGGCCACGCTCGAACCGCTCGCCACGCTGCTACTCGCCGCGCAGGACTGGTAGACGAAGCAGCAACGGTTCTGTTCGCGACGCCGTCCACAGGGACTCGTCAGCGCTTCGACGCCACCCGCACAGAATGCCCGATCTGGATCGCGAGCGACTACTCGTCGGTGCGAGACCGATCGACGGATCGGGTGCCGCGGCGATCCCACTGGGGCGCACAGAACGATGCTCGACCTGTCCGGCCTGGCCGTTCCGAACCGGCGATCGGTTTCGGCGTTTCCATGGAAACGCGCATACGCCTCGCTGGCCACAGGAGCCACGTCTTAGGTCAAGACATCGTAGGCGCGGAGCCAGCCGAAGCCTTTCCTGATCGGGCTGGATCGAGGTCGGCGGCGCTCATGCTCGCCAGCGGCAACACGAATCCTGGTCATGCATCTCGTTGAGCGCGACTTCTCGTGAGCGCTTCCCGGGTCGCGCCCATTCTCGTTGTCACACCCTGTCCTTATGATCCGAGCATCGGTTCGTGAGCGCGACGGAGGCGGCATGACGGTCAGGTCGGTGTCGGAGCTCGTAGTGGAGAGCGCTGCGCAGGAACTCCCGTTGGAGCGGTTGGAGGCTGAGATCTGCGAACTCGCTGGTCATCTGGCGGCGGCGGAGTGCCGCTGGATGGTTCTGCTCGAGGAGTTCGACCGGCGGGAAGGGTGGAGCGGGTGGGGGGTCACATCCTGCGCCCACTGGGTGGCGTGGAAGTGCGGGATGTCACTCGGCGCGGCCCGGGAGCGGGTTCGGGTCGCACGCCGGTTGCCGACGTTGCCGCGGCTTCGAGAGGCCTTCGGGCGGGGTGAGCTCAGCTACGCCAAGGTGCGGGCCGTGACACGGGTGGCGACTCCGGGAAGAGAGGCGGCGTTGCTCGAGGCCGCCCGTCATGCCACGACGCCGCAGTTAGAGCAGATCGTGCGGGCGTTCCGTCCCGCCCTGACCGAGAAGGAGGAACTCGACACGGCAAACGCTCGCCACGACGCGCGCTTCCTCCGGTGGCACTACAACGAGGACGGGTCTCTCGAGCTGCGGGGTCGGCTCACGCCCGAGGACGGCGCGGTCCTCCTCGCCGCCATAGAAGACGCCCGTCAGGCTGCCCCGGTACCAGGCGAGGACGTTTCCATGGAAACGCCGCCGCCCGAGATGTCGGCGGCCGATGCGCTCGTCACGGTCGCTCGGGCGGCCCTCACCACCACCGGGGACAACGACGCTGCCGAACGGTGCACCGTGATGATCCACGTCGACGAAGCCGTTCTGGCCGGGCGGACTGAAGACGGTCGCTGCCACCTCGACGAGGGTCCCGCCATCGCGCCCGAGACCGCCCGCCGCCTCGCCTGCGACGCCGCCGTCATCCGGGTCCTGGTCGGAAATAACGGGAACGTGCTGGACATCGGGCGACAGAGCCGGTCCATCCCCACCGCACTGCGCCGAGCCCTGCGCCGGCGCGACGGTGGCTGCCGTTTTCCCGGGTGCTCAAACCGTCGCTTCGTCGACGGCCATCACATCCAATATTGGTCGAAGGGAGGGCCGACCAAGCTCGACAACCTCATCCTCCTCTGCCGTCGGCATCATCGCCTTGTCCATGAGGGGCGCGCCAAAGTCCACACCCCCTCGCCGGGCGTCTTCCTGTTCACCCGGGCCGACGGCCAGCCGATACCGGATAGTCCGGAGTCCCGTCGGCCGACAGGGGCTGGCCTACCCGAGCAGCACCGCTCCGCAGGCGTCGGCATCGACTCCGACACCATCCGATCGCTGGGAGAGAACCTGGGTTTCGACATCGGGCTCACCGTCGATGCTCTGCTCACCAACAAGGACATCCAGCGCGTCGAACTCGGCACCTACGGCCAGGGGTGCCTGGCGGCCTAAACGTCGGCGCTGCCGCTCGGCCTCAGGGCCGGATCGTCAAGGTGCAGATGCGGTCGCGCTCATCGAACGCGAAGTGGAACGTGAGGCGAACCGGGCTGCCGGGGAAGGCGCCGGCGATGTCGACGGTGGCGACCGAGCCGCCGTCGCCGGGGTGGATGCCGAGCACCGTGTACGAGACGAGCGGGACCTCGGCCCGCCAGGCGCGGATGGCTTCGATGCCATCGTGTTCCTTGCCTTCGTTCTCGACGGTGGCGTCGTCGGCGAAATGCGCGAAGTAGGGCGCCGTGTCGGGGTCGGCGGCGAGCTCGAAGTAGCAGCGGATCAGGCCTTCAGCGGTCGCGGTCAGTTTCTGCGCTCTCCTCGGGAGGACCAGGCCCGTCAGAGGCCGGGGAGGGCTTCGGCCAGTTCGTCGCGGCCCCGGACGCCGAGCTTGCTGTAGGCGGTGTGGAGCTTGTTCTCCACGGTCCGGGGTGAGAGGTGCAGGGCTTCGGCGATGTCCTTGTTGGACAGGCCGGTGGCAGCGAGGCGGGCGATCTGCAGCTCCCGCTCGGAGAGGAGCGAGCCTGCCCCGGCGTCGGGTGGGGCCAGCTTCGGGGTCCTCGCCCCTTCGCAGCGGGCGACCAACCCACAGGAGCGGCGCTCGGCGGCGGCGGCCGACCGGCGGTCACCGGCCCGGCGCCAGACTTCGGCGGCGTCGGCGGCCGTCTCGGCGGCGAGGAGCAGCGCCCCCATGTCGTCGAAGTCGACTGACAGGGCCGCCAGCCGGGAAGCGTCGCGCTGCACCAGCGCGCCGGCGTGGGCGGCCCGAGCGGCGGCCAGCGGGCCCTCGATGAGCTCGGCCAGCGCGGCCAGGCGGTTGGCGACCTTCCCGGCCTCGCCGAGACGGGCCAGGTCGTGCAGGGCCGTCGACTCGGAGACGACGTCGCCGGCGTCGGCGGCCACCTCCACCGCCTCGCGCAAGAGCCGCCGGGCCCCGGTCAGGTCGTCGTTGGCCACGGCCGTCCAGGCCCGGGCCCGCACGGCCTCGGCCTCTTTCATGCGGACGTGTTTGGGGAGCGCGTCGAGTTCGGCCAGGGCCCGTCCCGCCTCCTCCGGTTCGCCGGCCAGCGCGAGGGCCTCGGCCAGCGGGATGAGGGCGACCCGCACCACCACGAGGCGGCCGTGCTCCCGGGCCACGGCCACCGCCTCCCGGCCCCAGCGGATGGCCTGGCCCACCCGGCCCTCGGCGACGCAGATGGCGCACAGCGCCGGAGCCAGGTCCCAGCGGGCCTCGACCGACCCTTCCGCCAGGCCCAGCTCGTAGGCCTCGGTGGCCAGGGCCTTCGCCTCGGCGATCGACCCGGCGGCGAGGAGGGCGTAGCTCCGCAGCGAGGTGTGGACGGTCGGGTTCCACGGCAGCGGCTGGCCGGTCAGCTCCCGGTGGGCGGCGGTGCCGCGCTCGGCGGCGTCGATCGCCCGGGAAGCCTGGCCCACCTTCCCGAACCCGTAGTTGGCGATCACCGCCGCCCACACCAGGGCCCGGCCGGTGGCCCGATCCAGCAGCGGCGTGACCACGTCGAGAGCCTTGGCCGTCTGGCCGGCGGCGTCGAGCACCGAGCCCCGGTAGGCGGTGAGCTCGTCGCGGGCGCCGGCATCGCCGATGCGCCGTGCGGCCTCCTCGACGACCGCCAGCCCGTCGTCGAGCCGGCCGAGGCTGTAGATCAGGTTGTCGACCCGGACGATGGCCAGCCGGCCGAGCTGGGCGTCGCCGTCGGCCCGCCCGTCCCCGTCGAGCGCCGCCAACCGCTGCTCGGCCTCCTCGGCCCGGCCGGTCAGGGCCAGCATCTGGGCCGCCAGCAGCTCGGCGTCGAAGCCGCCGTCGGCCTCGACGGCGACGCGGGCCAGCCGCTCGGCCAGCCCGAGGTCGTGGAGAGCCCAGGCCCGGTTGGCCGCCGCCACCATGGTCGCCGGCTCGATGCGACCGCCGCAGTTGAGGCGCCAGCCGGCGAAGCGGAGCAGGTCGTCGCGCCGGCGCAGCCCGGTGGCCTCGAGGGCGTCGGCCAGGGTGCGGGACAGGGCCCTGATCCGGAGCGGCGACATGAGCGCCCGGAGGACGTCGCCGTACACCGGGTGCACGAGGTGGAGGTCGTAGCGCCGGCCGACCTCGTCCGCCCGCACGAGCCCCCGCCGCTCCAGACCCACCAGCACGGCCGGGTTGGCAATTCGTTCGAACACGTCGACGCCCAGCGGCTCGCCCAGCGCCAGCAGCTCGAGGCTCTCCCGGTCCTCGTCGGTCAGGCCGGCCAGGCGGTTCTCGACCAGCTCGACGAGCCGGGCGGAGGCCGGCAGCCGGGCGTGGAGTCGCCACAGCCCGCCGTCGGCCCGGAGCACGTTGCCCTCCACCGCGGCCAGCACCATCTCCCGGAGGAACAGGACATTGCCGGCGCTGCGCTGGAAGAGCAGGTGGCGGGCACCAGCCTCGACCGGCCCGCCCAGACCGGCGGTCAAAAGATCGCTGATCGCCTGTTCCCCCAACGGTTCCAGGTCGACCCGCTCCGCCAGCCCGTCCTTCCAGAGGGCCAGCACCGGGTCGGGCAGCGCCAGACGGGACCGGACCGTGGCCAGCACGAAGGCCCGCTCGGCGGTGGCCAGCTGATGGGTCAGCGCCGCCGACGCCTCGTCGAGGAGGTGGGCGTCATCGACCAGCAGAGCCACCGGGCGGCCCTCCCCCCGTTCGGCGATGGCCTGGGCGATCTGGCGGAGGGTCTGTCCCCGGTCCTGGCCGGCGACGAGCTCGGGGAGGACGGAGGCGAAGGCGCCGAACGGGAGGCCGGCGGTGGCCGGGGTGGCCGCCACCCGCAGCGTGGCGAACCCCCGGGCGGCGGCGGCGGCGAGGCCCTCGGCGGCCAGGCGCGTCTTGCCGACACCGGCTGCGCCGGCCAGCAGCACCCCGCCCGTCCGCCGGTCGAGCCCGGCCAGGATGCGGCCGAGCTCCTCCGTCCGGCCGATCAGCGGCCAGTCATCCCCCCGCATCGGATCAGTGTCCCACTCGGAGGACACCGGCGACCGCGATCGGGACCCGCGCTCCCGGGCGACCAGCGCCACACCGACGGCGCCCGTCACCCGAGCCGGCGCAGGATGCCCTGTTCAATGGCCCCGAATCCGACGGCGCCGTCGGCGGTGCGGACCTCGGCGAAGTCGTCGTAGGCGCTGAGGGCGGCCGACGTGGTGGGCTCCCCGAGCGGCACGAAGATGCGGGCCTCGGGCCGCTCGACGGTGAGCTCGATGCCCACTCCGTCGGTGAGCTCGAGCTCCATCCGGGCCAGCCCGCCCCAGGCGTCCCGCACGACCCGGGAGCCGCAGATCTCCCCCTGGCGGGCGCCCATGAGGAATCCGGCGACGTGGTCGTCGTCCCGCAGGGTGCTGTGGAACTTCATGATGGCCAGGTCGAAGTCCTCGAACAGGAACAGGCAGGCGTAGTACTCGACCCACGACGCCGCCTCGTCCCGGAACCCCCAGGTGCGGTCCCGCAGCGATGCGCCGTCGATGGTCAGTGTCGTGTCGCCCAGGGTGACGGAGCCGGTGGCGGTGCCGGTCTGCTGGAAGTGCTGCAGCGGCTCGTTGCCGTCCAGCCCGGGCAGCACCTGGGACTGGCTGTAGTCGCAGGCCTGGTGGCGGGGCACCAGCGTGACGTCGACGGCGAGGCCGGCGCCCTTGGCCACGATGTGGCCGGCGAGGTCGAGGGAGATCTGTGGGCTCGAGAACTCCATGGGCGCCAGCGGCTCGATGATCTCGGCCTCCCGCCCGTCGGCCACCAGGCTGCAGCGGGACCGCAGCCCGCCGGCGTTGGGCGAGGTCGTGACGTGGGTCACGCCGTAGATGCCCTGGGGCCGGTCGTAGAAGGCCAGCCAGGCGTTCTCCCGCCAGGGCGGATCGGCCGGCGTGATCGGACGGTCCGGGTGGACGGGCTCGGCCAGGGGGCCCCAGCCGCCGCGCTGGTCACTGTCCACGATCACCGCATCCCGTGCCGGGCGCCGATGGTGGGCAGGTCGTTGAGGGTGAGGTAACCGGGAGCGGCCCCCACCACGGCGTGGATGGAGTTCACGCATCGGGCGGCGGTCATGATGACGGCGTCACCGAGACTGGTGCCGGTCCCGCCCGGGAGGCCGAGGGGGAACTCGCCGACGAAGGGCGGCATCCCGTCGATCTCGATGCGGTAGCCGCCCTCGGTGCCGATCTTGGGCCAGTCGGGGGCGGCGTCGCGGCCGATCCGGTTGATGTGGTTGACCGTGACCCGCTTCTCCCCGCCGACGACGCCGGCCAGGGACCAGCGCAGGGCGCCGATCGTGCCCTCCTCGACGACGAGGCCGTTGGCGCCGGTGTAGGTGGTCGGCGACAGCCAGACGTCCATGTCGAGGGCGAGGTCGTCGAGCACGAGGCCGAGGGCGTCGGCCATGAGGTGGGGGGCGCAGCCCCACGACGCCAGCAGCGACGCCGCGCCGGTCTGGGGGAGATCCTGGGGTTGGCGCCCGAACCCGATGGCGGCGATCGTCTCGGCCACCGGGTAGGTGCCGTAGTCGATCATCTCCCAGGTGCGGATCTGGGTGATGTCGCCGAGGACGCTCGACATGGTGATGGCCAGGCAGTCGCTCACGAACCCGGGGTCGATGCCGGTGAAGAAGGCGCTGGAACCCCCCTGGGCGCAGGCCTTGTCCAGCGCGGCGCGCATGCCCTCCCCGTCGGCCAGCTGGCGCCAGTGCATGCCGGAGGCGATCGAGCTGACCACGTTGGCGCCGCTGGCCAGGAGCGGCTGGATCTCTTCCAGCCACGGCCGGGACGGGCTGTCGGGCAGCGTCGGGTCGAACAGGGCGTCCCGGGGCATGTAGACGATGCAGTCGGCGTCGAGGGCCAGCAGCTCGTCGGTGCTGGTGGTGGCCTTGACTCCGGTGGACGGGCGCCCGGCGATCTGGCCCGCGTCGACACCGACCTTGCCGTCGGTGAAGCACTTCAGGCCGACCAGTTCCAGGTCGGGGTTGTCGATGACGAAGCGCAGGGCGTGAAGGCCGACCGCGCCGGTCCCCCACTGCACGACTCGATGCGACATGGTGGAGTCTCCTTGTCGGGTCAGGGTTTGACCCACACGGCGGCGGGGCCGGGCAGGACGTGGTTGGGACGCCAGGGGATCGCCTCGGGCGCCTCGAGCTCCATGTCGGGGAGCCTGTCGAGGAGCACATTGAGCGACACGCGCAGCTCGAGGCGGGCCAGCGCCGCCCCGAGGCAGAAGTGGGGGCCGTAGCCGAAGGTGAGGTGCCCGCCCCGGGGCCGGGTGAAGTCGATGCGGTCGGGATCGGGGAACTCGGCCGGGTCGCGGTTGGCGGCGGCCAGGATCGACACGACCGACTGGCCCCGCTCGATGCGGCGGCCGTCGAGCTCGACGTCCCTGGTGGCCCACCGCCACCGTTGGCGCTGCACCGGAGCGGTCCAGCGGAGGATCTCCTCGACAGCGCCGTCCAGGAGGTTGTCGGGGTCGGCCCGGAGCTCGTCCCAGCGGTCCCGCTGGTCCATGAGGCCGATGATGCCCTTGGCCACGGCGTTGGTGGTCGTCTCGTGGCCGGCCACGGCCAGTTCGGTGCAGATGGCCAGCATGTCCCACTCGTTCATCCGCTGCCCGTCGTCGTCGGCGGCGGCGATCATGGCGCCGAGGAGGTCGTCGGCGCCGTCGACTCCCTGGCGGCGGCGGTCGGCGGCCAGCTCCTTGAAGTAGTCGAACATGCCCTGGATGCCGGCCGCTCCGGCGGCGGCGGCGACCTCGTCGCCGGGCGAGTCGACGGCCTTCGACAGGTCCTCCGACCACTGGCGGAAGTGGGCCCAGTCACCCTGGGGGACGCCGAGGGCGTCGCCGACCACGGTCATCGGCAGCGGGAACGACAGGTCCCCGATGATGTCGAGGCGGCCGTCGCCCCGGGCCAGGGCCTCGTCGAGCAGCGTTGCGGCGATCAGCTCGATCCGGGGCCGCAGCGCCGCCACCCGCCGGGGCGTGAAGGCCTTGCTCATGATCGAGCGCAGCTTGGCGTGGTCGGGCGGATCGATGGCCCCGAGCCAGCGGTGGAAGATGGCCGTCACCGGGGCGAAGGCGGCCGGGACGGCGCTCTGCATCCCCACGGTCTCGGGGTTGCTGGCGAAGGTGGCGGTGTCGATGAGGACGGCGGCGTTCTCGGCGTAGCGGAACAGGAACCACGAGCCCGGCAGCGCCGGGTTGGAAGCGATCCCCCAGTGGATCGGGTCGAGCTCCCGGTACCGGGCGTAGATCGGGTACGGGTCGCTGATCAGCTGGGGATCGAGCGGATTGAACCGGGTGACGACGGACTCGTCGGTGGCGGTCATGGAGCCGTCCTCGCTGCACGGGTGGGTGCGTCGCCGATCGGAATGAGGGGCTGCTCGACAAGCTGGGCGGCCAGGGCCGTGACCGGCAACGGCGCGCCGACGTCGTGGCCGATGGCCTGGGCGAAGGCCAGGTCCTTGTAGGTGAGTCGGGCGAGGCCGTCACGGCCCTGGGGGTGGGCGTCGGCCATTTCCTGGATGGCCTCCCAGTTGCGGACGACCCAGCTCTCGCCGGCGCTGACCCGGAGGATGTCGAGCATCGTCGACTCGTCGATCCCCGACCACTTGGCCAGCCGCAGCCCCTCCAGCGTGCCCTGGAGGTTGACCGCCAGCACGACGTTGTTGGTGATCTTGGCCACCTCGCCCATGCCGGGCCCGCCGACGTGGAACACGTTGCCGGCCATGGCGTCGAGGACGTCGCGGCAGGCTCCGAGGGTGCTCTCGTCGCCGCCGACCATGATGGCCAGCGTTCCGGCCTCGGCGCCGTTGGCCCCGCCGCTGATGGGGGCGTCGAGGAAACCGATGCCCCGCTCGGCGGCGGCCGCGGCCAGGCGACGGCAGGTGGACGGGTGGATCGTGGAGTGCACGACGACGGCCGATCCCGGGTTGAGCGCGTCGAGCACTCCCCCGTCGTGGAGGGTGGCGTCGACCTGGGCGTCGTCGACGACGGCCAGCAGCACGATGTCGCACCGCTCGGCCAGCACCCGGGCCGATGGGGCCACGGTCGCCCCGAGTCCCTCCAGGCGCTCCAGCGGTTCGGGCCGGACGTCGAAGACGGTGAGCGGGAATCCCGCTTTGGCCACGTTGGCCGCCATGGGTTCGCCCATGGCGCCGAGCCCGATGAAGCCGATGCGCTGGTTGATGGCCGTCACTCCTCGGGCGCGGGGCGGACGGTACCGCGATCCCCGTCGACGACGACGAGGTCGCCGGTGCGGAGGTGGGCGGTGCCATGGTGGGTGTTGATGACACAGGGGATGCCGAGTTCCCGGGCGGCGATCGCGCCGTGGCTGAGCGGCCCGCCGACGTCGATCACCAGCGCGCCGGCGACGAGGAACAGCGTGATCCAGGCCGGGTTCGTGGTGGCGCAGACCAGGATCTCCCCCGGCTCGAGCGTGGTCTCGACCAGCGGGTCGTGGATGACCCGCGCCCGTCCGGTGATCACGCCGGGCGAAACGCCGATCCCGTCGAGGCTCACGGGGCCTCCAGGGCCGCCGTGCCTCCCCGGCTGCGCGATCCCTCCGACACAGTCGGACGAATCGCGCATCCGAAGCCCCGACGCCGGCTCGGCCTGCACCGGACGCCCGGTTCCGGCGCCCGCGGTCGGCCTGAGGGGCGGCATGCCCTCCCAGTACTCGGGAATCGTCACCCGGCGGCAGGCGGCGTGGAACGACCGGCGCTCGGCCACCACGCCCGCGACATCCTCGGGGAGCCCGGCGCGGAGCTCGTCCCGGGTCAGGAAGAACACGTCGCCGGCGTCGGCGACGATCCCTTCCTTCTCCAGGGCCGCGCCAGCGGCCCGGGCGGCGGCCCGGGCGACATCGAACGCTTGTACGTAGGCGGCTTTGCCGACCTCCCGCAGGGGGACGAAGCGGGCCGTCAGGCGCAGCGCCAGCCGGGCGACCGGGCGCTGCAGCGCGGGCAGGGCGGTCAGCAGGCGGGCTTCCATCGCCTGCCGGGCGGCCACCTGGGCCTCCTGGCGCCGGGTGGGGGCCTGGTCGTCGGGCAGGTCCCGGTAGACGGGCAGCAGCGCGTCGAGCTGCGCCGGGTCCTCCCGCCACGACGGGGTGGTGATGTCGCCCGTCGAGGGGCCGTGGAAGCCGTGGCGGGACAGGAACTGCGCCATAGACATTCCGTCCCGGGCCGTCTGCCACAGGTCGGTGAGGAGGAGCGTCTCCTCCATGCCGCCGTAGCCGGTCACGAGCTCCGCCTCCGCCCCGGGCAGACCGGCGACCGCGGCCAGGGCCCGGACCCGTTCGAAGCACGCCTGGGCCAGCATGCCGACGAGAGCCTGGGCGTGGATGAGCGTCTCGAAGCGGCGGAACGCCTCGTTCAGCGTCGCCAGGGCCGACGGGAGTTCGGTGCCGGGGTCGGCCACCGCCGCCCGCCACCACGCCTCGTTGGCCCGCCGGGCGGCGACGAGGGTCGGCGGCACCCGCAGGGCGGCGACCGGCAGCTTGGCCGCCACCATCGGGTAGCGGCGCCGTCGGGCCCGGCTCTGCCCCCCCGTCCGCACGACGCCGAAGATCTGCTCCTCGAAAGCGTCGCCGGAGGTGGCCGGCATCCGGTCGGCCAGCGCCCGGAACTGCGTGATGTTGCCGCACATGCGGCCGTAGAACGTGCCCATGTACCGGCCGTCGGCGACACGGGCCGGGTCGGCGATACGGGCCTCCCGCCGGCTGTAGGCGCCGAGGTCGACGCTCATGCGCCGGAGTGAGCTCTCCGAGGCGTCGACCCAGAACGACAGGCACAGCGGGGTCTGGACCCCGGGGATGGCCTCCCCGAAGTTGGCCGTCGTCCACGAGATGCCCGGCCCGCTGCGCATGTGCATCGGGTTCGGGCCGGCCGTGGCCAGGTCGATGACGCCCCCCTCGTCGCTCATCGTCGGGGTGACGGGACCGGCGGGTAGGTGGCGAACACCTTGTTGGAGTTGAAGACGTAGGTCTCGACGAACGACGACCACGTCGGCTTGACGCCGAGGTGCTCGGCCGCGCCGGCCAGGCAGAACCAGTTGAGGATCTCCTGCTGTCCGGCCCGTTCGACGTCGGCCAGGGTCGTATTGCGCCACTGGTCGTAGTCGCCCCGGACCAGCGCCTCGTACAGCTCACGGTCGGCTTCGATGTCGGGGTGGAGGCGCCACGTGTGGTCGGTGAGGAAGGCGTGCGACCAGCTCGACGAGGCCACGATCGCCACCCGCCACGGCGAGGCGGCCAGCGCGGCGGCGGTGGCGGCTCCGAGCTCGAAGCAGCGGGCCGGCATCGGCGACGGCGGGTCGAACGGCCGGCTGGCATCGGCGAAGCGGCTCCGGCCGCCCTTGAACGAGATGACCCGCCGGCCGTAGCAGTTGATCGGCATCGGCAGCACCGGCCAGGGAAAGCCGGCCCGGTCGTGGTCCAGCAGGAGTAGCGCATTCAGGAAGGAATGGGTGAGGCCCTCGTAGTGGAGCGGCTTGTAGGAGTAGGCGACGTCGAAGTGCCGCTCCAGCAACGCCCCGGCCAGCCACCGCCCGGCCTCCCCCGCGCCCTGGTAGCGGAAGGCGGTGTCGGCCGCCTCGCCCCACACGTTGCGCTCCCGGCCGGGCTTGGCCCACGGCCGGCTCTCGATCTCGTCGTAGGCCAGCAGGGCGAAGGGCGGGATGCAGTCCTCGGTGAAGTTCTCGTACTGGTCGTCGCCCCAGAACAGCACGAGGTCGGGGTCGAACTCGTCGAGGGCGGCCCGCACCCGCCGGAACCCGTCGACCAAACCGGCCCGGTGGGCGGCGGCGCCGGCGCGGCCGTCGTCGCTCCCCCACTCGGCCCGCATCGGCTCCGGCCAGTTCGCCGGGTCCTTGAGGTGGGCGGGGATGGCCGGGTCCTCCAGCGTCCAGCGGAGCACCCAGGGCATGTCCTCGTCGTGGCCCATGATCGGCGGGTAGTGCGTCAGCCCGAGGGCCAGGATGTCACCCATTGCGCGCCCACTCCTTCTCAGGCCATCGGTGATTTCCAGCTGGAGAGCACCTTGGGCTCCGTGTAGGCCTGGAGGCCGAGGAGCCCGTACTCACGGCCGAGGCCGCTGGTCTTGATGCCGCCCATGGGCGCCAGCGGGTTGACGGCGAACAGGCCGTGGATGTTCACGAAGGCCGCCCCGGCCTCGAGCCGTTCGGCCACCTCGAACCCCCGACTCTCGTCGGCCGTCCACACCGAGGCAGTGAGGCCGCAGTCTGTGTTGTTCACTAGGCGGACGCCCTCGTCGAGGGTGTCGTAGGGCTGGATGGGGAGCACCGGACCGAACTGCTCCTCGGCCACGACCGGGTGCTTCTCGTCGAGCCCGGTCACCAGGTGGGGCTGGAGGAAGTAGCCGGCCGACGGGTCGGCGGCGAGGCGGCCGCAGGGCCGCACCGAGCCGCCGGCCTCGGCGGCGGCGGCGATGAGCCCGGCCACGCGGTCCCGCTGCCGTTCGGTGGTGACGGGCCCCATGGTGATCCCGTCGTCGAGGCCGTTGCCGACGACGCAGGTCTCGTCGAGGACGGCGGCCATCCCCTCGGCCAGCTCCGCCACCTTGTCGGCCGGGGCGTAGACCCGCTTGAGGGCGATGCAGACCTGGCCGCTGGTCACGAAGGCGGCCTGGGTCAGGCGCTGGCACAGCGTCCGGTCGATCACGGCGTCGTCGAGCACCAGCGCGGCGTCGTTCCCGCCCAGCTCCAGCACCGTCCGTTTGAACGAGGGGGCGGCGGCCTCGGCGGCGTAGCGGCCGGCGCCCGTCCCGCCGGTGAAGGTGGTCATGCGGACGAGCGGGTGGGCCATGAGCCGGGCGCTGACCGTCTCGTCGTCGCCGGTGACCACGTTGACGACGCCGGGCGGGAGGAGCTCGGCCAGCGCCGCCATGGCCCGCAGGGTGGAGAGCGGGTCGACCGGCGACGGCTTGAGGACGACGGTGTTCCCGGCGATGAGCGCCGGGACGACCTTTCCCGCGGAGAGGGCGAAGGGCCAGTTCCAGGCGGTGAAGGCCGCCACGACGCCGACCGGCCGGCGGGTGAGACGGACGCGGCCCGACTCGTCGTCGACCAGCAGCTCGCCCTCGTCGAGGGCCTGCGCCATTGGCTGGTAGAGATTGATCGCCATGTCGTAGAAGGCGACCTCGGCGAAGGCCTCCCAGTAGACCTTTCCCTGCTCGGCCACCAGTGACGGGATGAGGTCGAGGCCCGTGAGGACGGGCCCGGCCTCGGCCAGGAGCCTCGCCCGCTCGACGGCCGGGGTCGCCGACCAGCCGGGGAGGGCGGCGGTGGCCGCGGCGACGGCGGCGTCGACGTCGGCCGCGCCGAGCATCGGGAAGGTCCCGACGATGTCGGCGGTGGACGCCGGGTTGCGGACCTCACCCCGGCGGTCGCCGGAGACGAGCTTCCCGCCGATGACGCATTGGACGTCGGACACTGGTGGGCTTCTCCTGTGGTTCTGGAAGACGATGGGTGGTTTTAGAAGACGATGACGCCGCGGCCGGAGCCGCCGTCCATGTCCGCCAGCGCCGTGTCGACCTGGTCGAGGTCGTAGCGGCGGGTGATGAGCCGGTCGAGCGGGAGGCGGCCGTCCATGAACAGGTCGACGGCGGCCGGGATGTCGACGTGGGGCCGGATCGACCCGTTGTTG
>JAUZEY010000128.1 GCA_030838785.1 Actinomycetota bacterium
GCCCCCCGGCTCCGCACCGGCGGCCGGCCCCCCGCCCGTGCAACCGCACCGCTCCGCCTGCTGGCCGCCGCGGCGGCGGTCGTCGTCCTGCTCGGAGTCGGGGGGCTCGCCGGGGCGCACTTCGGCCGCTCGTCGCGTGACGGCCACGAGCTCAGGACCGTGCAGCTCATCTCGGCCACCGGGGCCGAGATCGGCGACGTCTCCACTTACGGCGATACCCCGACGTGGTTCTTCATGCGGCTCGCCGGCCCGCTGCCCAACGGCGTGTACCAGTGCGTCGTCGACGTCGACGACGGCCGCACCGTCCCCATCGGCAAGCTCTGGGCGTCGAACGGCCACGGCGGCTGGGGCGAGCACGTCGCCCTCGACCTCCGCCACGTGAGGGCGGCCCGGATGCTCGACGCCAAGGGCACGACGGTGGCCACCGCCCGCTTCGACTGACACAATTTCCCGCCCGGGTGAATCCACCCGGGACGTTCGGCCGTAGGACGGGCATGCCTACGACAGCGCTCTCCTTGCGGGGGACACCCCCGAACCCCCGGGCGAAGGTTCCGTCTCTCGGCCGGCTCGTGGTCCTCGGTCTGGCCGCGGCGGCCGGCCTGGGCGTGGTGCCGGCGGCGACGGCGGCGACGGCGGCGCCCACCGACGCCATGATCTCCAACTTCAGCTTCGCCCCCGACCCGGTGACGATCCCCGTCGGCGGCAGCGTGAAGTGGACCAACGACGACAACGCCACCCACACCGTCACCGCCGACGACGGCTCGTTCGACTCCGGCTTCACGAGCCTGCACGGCACCTTCACCCGGACCTTTACCCAGGCCGGCAACGTCGCCTACCACTGCAACGTCCACTCCAGCATGCACGGGACGGTCACCGTCCAGGCGGCGACCACCACGACGACCGCCGCACCGACGACCACCAGTACGGCGGCGCCGACGACCACCACGACCGCCCGGGCGACCACGGCCACCGTTCCCACCCCCACTACACAACAGCCCTCGAGCACAACCGGTGCCGCCGGCGGCGCCACCACCCCGACGACCCCCGCCTCCGTCCCCCCGAAGGCGCCTTCCCCGAAGCCCACCGCGCCGACGACGACCCGGGCCCCGGCCGCCTCCACCACGACGATCGCGCCCCCCGCCGCCCCGGCGACGACTGCGACCGACCCCTCCTCCCCCGCCGCCGGCGCCGGCGAGGTCCCCGCTCCGGCGGTCTCGACACCGCCGACCGGAGCGGCGAGCGGCGTCACCACGTCCCGGAACGGCGCCGGCGGCGGTCGAGGCGGGACCGGCCCCGCCGTCGCGGCGCTCGCGGCCCTGTTCCTCGGAGGCACCGCCTTCGGCGTGTTCCGATACCGCCGCCACTCCTAACCCGCCAAGGCCCATCCTCGCCGCGAGGAGCGGCGCGCCACCGGTCGCGGTACCCCGTCCGGAGTCGGCGGCAGCCCGAGCGGATTACCCACATAGTTTGTGGGCAATCCGCTCGGGTCCGGAGGGCCCGGAGGCGAGGCGCGCTAGTCTGCGGCCGGCCGTTGTCCGGGAGGAGCACGATGCCCGTCACCACCCGTTACGAGACCGTCACCGCCTCCGACGGCGGCACGTTCGACGCCTACTGCGCCATTCCCGAGGGTAAGGGGCCCTGGCCGGGCGTCGTGCTGTTCCAGGAGATCTTCGGGATCAACGAGAACATGCGGGGCCTCGCCGAGAAGACGGCCGACGCCGGCTACGTGGCGCTCGTGCCGGACATGTTCTGGCGTCTCGAGCCGCGCTTCGAACGCAAGGACGAGTCGGGACTGGCCGACGGCTTCGCTCTGGTGCAGAAGTTCGACTGGGAGCGGGGTGGCGCCGACATCGCCTCGACGCTCGCCCACCTGCGGGCGATGCCCGAGTGCAACGGGCGGGCCGGTGGGGCCGGGTTCTGCTTCGGCGGCGTGCTCGCCTATCTCTTCGCCGCCACCGCCCGGCCCGCCGGAAAGGGGCCGGACGCGGCGGTCAGCTACTACGGCTCGGGCGTGCACGGCATGCTCGATCTGGCCGACACGATCGAGTGCCCGATCATGTTCCACTACGGGAACCGCGACGCCTTCATCCCTGGCGAGCAGATCGACCAGGTCGAGGCCGCGGTTGCAGGTCGGCCGAACGTCGAGTTCCACCGCTACGACGCCGGCCACGCCTTCTCCAACTGGGACGCCCCGTCGATGTACGACCAGACCGCCGCCGACGAGGCCTGGGGCCGCACTCTCGACTTCTTCTCCCGCCACCTGCGCGCCTAGCGCGCCGCTTCCCGCCCCACGCCGGGGGGCTCAGGACGGGCAGACGCTGGGCCGGCCACCGTGGCGCTTGCCGGGGACCTCGCGCTTGCGCTTCTCGTCGTCGATCTGGCGGGTGAGCTCCTTACGGGCTTCGACGAGCGCCCGGTCGAGGTCACGGCCCGGGGCCCTGGCCACCAGATGAGGCCAGCGGGGAACCGACGCCTCCAGGGTGACCTGCTGCTCGTCACCATCCCGGTCTTTGACCGACACCTCCACGTCGACCTGGTCGGGATCCCAGCGGGCGAGGTGCTTACCGAGCGGCGCCAGCCGTTCGAGGACCCACCGCCGGTCGTGTTCGTGGAAGCCGGCACCCAGGCGCAGGGCCGCCCCCATGATGCCGTCGGGAGTGGGCGTGCTCTCGGCCATGCGGCGCCTCCTCGCTCGGCCGCCACCACGGCGGGTATCCCCGTTCATTACCCGATCCGGAGCGGGACGAACGGTGGAGATCAGAAGATCCTGGCTGGCGAGCCCCCATTTATCTCGCCGGCGGCGCACTAGCTCAGGGTATCGGGGACTGCGACGCCGAGGCCGGTCAGCAGGGCGGCGACCTTCTGGTCGAGGAGTCGGCCGGTGGCGGCGATGTCGGGGTTGCCGAAGCTTCCGAAACGGTCGCTCGGCTGGTCGATGGCGAAGTGGGTGCCGCCGTCGAGGTCCTCGTAGATCACGGTGCGCAACGGCGCGTAGAGCATGATGCCGGGGTCGTGGCCGTACATCGTTTCGGCGATGGTGTGGTTGCCCATGAGGTAGACGACGCACTGGGACTTGTGGCCGGCAATGCTGAAGGCCGGGCCGCAGTCGACGGTCGAGTAGCGCAGGAATCCGTTGGTGGCGGCCCGGTCGGCGTCGGCGCGGACCTCGTCCCAGTCGGAGAACTGGGCCAGCCCGGTGATGTCGTAGGCCGGCACCGCTTCTTCGTAGCGGGCCCGGAACTCGTCGAAGGGAAGGTCCACGTCGACGACGAGGCGGTTGACGGTGTGGGGAACGGCGGTCCAGGTCATGGTTGCTCCTCCGGTTCGGCGTTCACTTCGTGGACGAGATCGATCAGTTGGGCGAGCGTGTCGACCTTGTGCTGCAGGTCGCCGTCGAGCTTGGCCTGGAGGGTGGTGATGCCGGCCCGGCGGTAGAGGCGGAGCCGGTCCTTGACCATGGCCGGTGTCCCGAGCAGGTTGGTCTTGAGGCCGATGTCCCGGGGGACCCGTTCGGCCGCCTCCTCCCGGCGGCCGGCCAGCCACAGATCCTGCACGGCGGCCACGTCGTCGCCGAAACCCTGGCGGGCGAAGGCGGCGTTGTAGAAGTTGGTCTTCTTGCTCCCCATGGCGCCGATCGTGAAGGCGTAGCCGCGGGCGTGACGGCCGGCGGCCTCGTCGACGTCGTCGGTGAACTCGACGGCCACCGGGATGAGCAGGTCGAGGTCGGCCAGCGACCGCCCGTCGCCGGCGGCGGCGATGCCCTCCTCGAGGAACGGGAGAAAGGCGTCGGCCCGTTCGGGGAGAAAGGCGTTCCCGATCCAGCCGTCGGCGATCTCACCTGTGAGGGCCAGGTTCTTCGGCCCCAGAGCGGCGATGTAGACGGGGACGGGCGCCGGCGGGAGCATCGAGCGGATCGGCCGGCCCGGCCCGCCGGGGAGCGGCAGGTCGTAGACCGCGCCGTGATGTTCGAGCTTGTCACCGGCCGCGACCTGCCGGACGATCTCGACCGTCTCCCGGGTGGCGGCCAGCGGCGAGGTGAACCGGACGCCGTGCCAGCCCTCCATCACCTGCGGCCCGCTGGTGCCGAGGCCGAGCAGGAACCGCCCACCGGACAGCGCCTGGAGCGAACCGGCCGCCATGGCCAGGTTGGCCGGCGTCCGGGCCCCGATCTGCACGATCCCCGACCCGAGCCCGATGTTCGTGGTGCGGCCGGCCAGATAGGCCAGCGGGGTGAGGGCGTCCTGCCCCCACGCCTCCGGCACCCACACCGAATGCGCCCCGAGCCGGTCAGCCTCGACGACAAAGTCGACGTCGGCCGGCCCGAGCACCACACCCCCGATCGCCACCCGCACGCCGGGGACTGTACCCGAAGTGAGTTGCTCTAGTGAACTCGCTTGTCAGGTCATTGATCGCGGCGTCCTGAAGCGATATGCAGGTTAGAACGTCCTTGCTTCGCACGTCTGAACTTCCTAGATTAGGCCCCCCTAATACAATGAGGATGCGCCGCTGAACTTCGGCCCGTCCTCGGCCGCGGAAAGAGGAGCACGACATGTCCCCAGGTCTTGTGAGTAGCGCGCTCTCATTGCTGGTCTTCCTCGGTCCCCTGGGAGCCGGACCGGCCGAGCAGGATCCGGGTCGATGGTGCAACGCCCCCGGTTCGACGGAGAAGCCGGGCCAGGGGCGCTGCGGCGACGACGACGCCCACTGCCACCGAATGAGCGAGTGCCGCCACTACCCCCCGTTCGAATCGCCGGAAGACTCCGAAGAAGCGCCGCAGCACGGCGCGCACTCCGGGGAGTGTCACGACCAGGGCTGCGCCCGCCACTGCGACAGGGACGGGTGCTGGCCGGAGCACGACCGGGAACGCCGGCCCAGCTAGGAGGCGGCTGCTCCGATCCTCGCTCGGGTCTTGGCTTTCAGGGTCCGGAAACGGCGCGGACCCACTTCGACGCCGGTACGTCCGGGACAGGCCACACTGGCGGGGATGAGTGGACTTTCCCCCTCCCCGCTCGACGCCGATGTCGCCACGCTGGTCGAGTTGCTCGACGCCTGCGTGGCCCACCACGAAGGGCCGGAGACGCTGGCGCTGGTGGCGTCGGTGCGGACGCAGGCGGCCCGGCGGAACTGGGCCGCGCTCGGCGGGCCGCTGGCCGAGCTGGAACCGGCCCGGATGGTGCCGTTGGTGCGGGCCTGCCTCGCCTACTTCCACGCCGCCAACATCGCCGAGCAGGTCCACCGGGCCGACGAGCTGGCGGTGCGGGCCAGCACGTCCCGCCTCGTCGAGGTCTTCCGGGATCTCGACGAGGCCGGCATCGGGCCCGGGGAGCTGACCGCCCTGCTGGCCCGCATGGACGTGCGGCCGGTGCTGACCGCCCATCCGACCGAATCGGCCCGCCGGTCGATCCTGGCCCACCGGCGCCGGCTGGCCGAGGCGTTGCAGACGCCGGAGGGCCCGCCGCGCCGGCGGCGGCTGGCCGAAGCCGTCGAGCTGCTGTGGCTGACCGACGAGATCCGCCTGGAGCGCCCGACGCCGGTCGACGAAGCCCGGGCGGTGCTCTGGTACCTGGAGCGCCTGGCCCGCGACGTCGTCCCCGCCCTGCTCGACGATCTGGCCGGCCTGGCCCGGGCCGCCGGCGCCGACCTGCCGCTGTCGGCCTCCCCCATCCGCTTCGGCACCTGGGTGGGCGGCGACCGGGACGGCAACCCGTTCGTCACGCCCGAGATCACCCTCGAGGTCCTGGCCCAGCAACGGGAACGGGCGGTGGCGCTGCTGAACGAGGCCGTCGAGGATCTGGTCGAGGCGCTGTCGGTGTCGACCCGGACGGCGTCGGTCTCGGCCGAGCTGGAGCAGAGCCTGACGGACGACGCCGCCGTTCTTCCCGAGGTCGCGGTGGCCTACGCCCGCCGCAACGCCGACGAGCCCTACCGGCTCAAGTGCTCCTACATCCGGGCCCGGCTGGCCAACACCGCCGCCCGGGCCGGCAGCGCCGCCCGCCACCACCGGGGGGCCGCCGGGGGGTTCGGGGGTGTCCCCCGAGATCATTACGACCACGCCGCCGAGCTCATCGAGGACCTCGACGTCATGCGCCGCTCGCTGGAGGCGAATCGCTGCGAGGGCCTGGCCGGGGCGTCGCTGTCCCGGGCCCTGCGCCTGGCCCAGACGGTGGGCCTGCAGCTGGCCACGATGGACGTGCGGGAGCACGCCTCCGCCCATCACCGGGCGGTCGGGTCGCTCTACGGCCGCCTCGGCGAGGAGTACGACCTGATGGACGGGCCGGCCCGGACGACCCGCCTGGCCGCCGAGCTGCTCGGGCGCCGCCCCCTGACCAGCCCGGCGGGCGGCCTCGACGGCGCGGCCGGCGACACCATGGCCATCTTCCTCATGCTGCGCCGGGCCCTCGACCAGTTCGGTGACAATGCGGTGGAGAGCTACATCGTCTCGATGTGCCGCGGCGTCGACGACCTCCTGGCGCCGGTGGTGCTCGCCCGGGAGGCGGGCCTGGTCGACGTCCACGCCGGCGTGGCCCGCATCGCCTTCGTCCCGCTGTTCGAGACGATCGACGAGCTCCGCCGGGCCGGGCCGCTGCTGGACGAGGCGCTGTCGGTCACCGCCTACCGGCGGGTGGTGGAGCTGCGGGGGGACCGGCAGGAGGTGATGCTGGGCTACTCCGACTCCAACACGCTGGGCGGGATCACCACGTCGGCGTGGGAGATCCACCGGGCGCAGCGGGCGTTGCGGGACGTGGCCGCGGCCCACGGCGTGCACCTGCGCCTCTTCCACGGCCGGGGCGGCACGGTCGGCCGCGGCGGCGGCCCGACGGGCCGGGCGATCCTGGCCCAGCCCTTCCGCACCATCGACGGGCAGATCAAGATCACCGAGCAGGGCGAGGTCGTCTCCGACAAGTACCTGGTGCCGGAACTGGCCCGTATCAACCTCGAGGTGGCCACGGCGGCGGTGATCCGGGCCTCGCTGCTGCACCGGGAGTCGCGCCACGACCTCGGCGTCCTCGCCCGGTGGGACGAGACGATGAACGTCGTCTCCGACGCCGCCTACGCCGCCTACCGCAGCTTCGTCGAGGACCCGAGGCTCGTCCCGTACTTCCTCGCCTCCACCCCGGTCGAGGAGCTCGACCGCCTCAACCTCGGCTCCCGGCCCGCCCGGCGGAGCGCTGAGGGCACGGAAGGCTTGGGAAACCTGCGGGCCATACCGTGGGTCTTCGGCTGGACGCAGTCCCGCCAGATCGTCCCCGGCTGGTTCGGCGTCGGCACGGGGCTCGCCGCCGCCCGGGCCGCCGGCCTCACCGACACGCTGCACGAGATGATGGCCGAATGGCACTTCCTGCCCACGTTCCTGGCCAACGTGGAGATGGCGGCGGTGAAGACCGACCTCGAGGTGGCGGCCTGCTACGTCGATCGCCTGGTGGGCAAGGAGCTGCAGGGCTTCTTCGACGTGATCGCCACCGAGTACCACCGCACCGTCGACGAGCTGCGGGCCCTGCTCGGCGTCGAGGAGCTCATGGAGTCGCACCCCGTCCTGCGCCGGACGTTGGCGGTGCGGGCCGCCCAGCTCACCCCGCTGCACCTGGTGCAGGTCGAGCTCCTGGCCCGGGTCCGGGCCGGTGACGAAGACCCAATGGTGGAGCGGGCGCTGCAGCTGACCGTCAACGGCATCGCCGCCGGGCTGCGCAACACCGGTTGACGCCGTCGTAGCTCGCGCCAGGTTCGGCCAGTTTAGGAACCGACGTGCGGGGCAGAGAAGCCCATAGAGCATCACCGGAGCTTGAACCAGAGGCCCGGGACCTGGGGAGCACTGCACGAAGTTTGACCCCTGAACGTTTCGCGTTCCGAGGAGGAGCTGTGTCTCTGGTGACTGGGCGAGGGTGGCGGGCGATGGCCGCGGCGGCCGTGATCGCTACCGGTGCCGGGCCGGGCCGGGCGCTCGCCGCATCCACCGGAGCTCGCCCGGCGCCGCAGGCCTACGAGGCGAAGTGCGGGGCGCCGCGCCTGTCCACCGGGGCGACGACGTGCACCTACACGTTCAAGTACACCGGCACGACCGAGACCTTCGTCGTACCGCCCACGACGACCCCGGTCCAGATCACCGCCGTCGGCGCCCCCGGCGCCGGTGACCGCGGGTTCCGGTCCCACGGCGCCACCGTCACCGGCTCGTTCTCCTCGCTCAGCGGCGTGCCGATCTTCATCACCGTCGGCGGCGAGGGCTTCTTCGACGGCTACAACGGCGGCGGCCCCGGCGGCGGCGGGGCGTCCGACGTGCGGCTCGGCTCCCCCGATCTCGAGCACCGCATCATGGTCGCCGGAGGCGGCGGCGGCTGGGGTGAGCGACTGATCTTCGATGAGGCGCTCGGGGCCAACCGCCTCATCCCGGTCAAGGGCGGCGACGCCGGCGAGCCCGGTCTGGGTTCCGGCGGCCAGCCCGGCACCACGACCGGCGGCGGCGCCGGGGGCGGCAACGACTACGGTCCCGGCCAGGCCGGAGCGCTCGGCCGCGGCGGCGCCGGTTTCGACGGCGCCGGCGGTGGGGGCGGCGGTTACTACGGCGGCGGCGGGGGCGGCGGCTGCGCCGGCAGCGACGAGAAGGGTTCCCTCTGCCTCGACTCGCAACCGGGCAGCGGCGGCGGCGGCTCCTCCCTGCTCCCCCCCGGGGCATCCTTCGTCCTGGCCGAGAACCCGACCCCGAGCGTCTCCATCACCGTCACGCAGTACGGCTTCGTGAAGATGCCCTGACGGCTCAGCGATTCCGCCGGCGTAGACGAACACCCGCTGATGTGCGACTCTGACGGGTAGGAGGAGGGTGCGCGCGGGCTGGGGCCAGCCGACACCCTGAACAGAGATGAGCGTCCTTTCTCGGTGGAGGAAGGGTTTGCCGGCAAACGCTGATCTCGCTTTGCCTGCGGCCGGGTCGGCGCCGGCGCCCGTCCCGGCGTTGCCGCTGGCCCGGCGGTGGCGGCGACTTACTCCCAAACGTGTCGTGGTGGGGACGGTCAAGGGCGTTCTCAGGCTCGGCACGGCGGTGATCGTCGTCGTCCTCGTGGCGGTCGTCGCCGTGACCACCGCTGTCGTCACCTACGTCTTCCTGCCGTTGCCCGTCCATCTGCCGGAGGAACGGCTCCAGCCGGAGGCGATGGCGTCGACGGTCGTCGCCCTCGACGGCACGCCCATCGGTCAGTTCAAAGGGGCCGAGAGCCAGGTGTCGGTGTCGGCCGAGAACATCCCCGACACGATCCGCCGGGCGGTGGTGGCGGCCGAGGACCACCGCTTCTTCCACCACCGGGGCGTGGACTGGCAGGCGATCGGACGGGCGGTGCAGGCCGACCTGCAGGCCGGGCACTACGTGCAGGGCGCCTCGACCATCACCCAGCAGCTCATCCGCAACCTCTACACGGGCAGCGAACGGACGGTGGGGCGCAAGGCCCGCGAGGCGCTGCTGGCCATCCAGGCCGAGCGGGTCTACTCCAAAGAGGACATCCTGGCCCGCTACCTCAACACCGTGTACCTCGGCGAGTCGACCTTCGGCGTGGAAGCGGCCAGCCAGTCGTACTTCCGCAAGCCGGCCAAGGAGCTGACGCTGGCCGAGGCCGCCCTCCTGGCCGGCGTCATCCCCGCCCCGAGCGTCTACTCGCCCCGGGCCAATCCCGAGCTGGCCGAGCACCGCCGCCAGATCGTCCTCGATCTCCTGGCCCGCTATCGCATGGCCACCCCCGACGAGGTGGCCCGGGCCCGGGCGGAGCGACCCGTCGTCCTGCCGCCGCCCCGGCCCGAGACGCACTACCCGTTCTTCATGGACTACCTGCGGACCTACCTCCTCACGGTGAAGGGCTATACGCCGCAACAGGTCTACAGCGGCAGCCTGCGGATCGAGACGACCCTCGACCCCCACCTCCAGGAGGCGGCCCAGACCGCCGTCGCCCGCCTCGACCAGCCCAAGGATCCCGAGGCCGCCCTCGTCGCCGTCGAACCCCAGACCGGGTTCGTCCGGGCGCTCGTCGGCGGCCGCAACTGGGATGCCTCCCAGGTCAACCTGGCCCTCGGCCGCCTCGGCGGCGGCTCGGGGCGCCAGGCCGGCTCGTCGTTCAAGCCCTTCGTGCTGGCCACGGCGTTCGAGCACGGCTTCACGCCCGACAAGCGCTACCGCGCTCCGTCGAGCGTCCGGCCGCGGGGCTTCGACAAGCCCGTCCACAACTACGGCGGGACCGGCTACGGCACGGTCGACCTGCGCACCGCGACCTGGAAGTCGATCAACACCGTCTTCGCCCAGCTCATCGCCGACGTCGGCGTCCGCCCGACCGCCGAACTGGCCCTGCGCCTCGGGATCAAGGGCGTCGACCTGAGCCACAAGCTGTACGGCGTGATGGCGCTGGGCACCCAGGAGACCTCACCGCTGGAGATGGCGTCCGCCTACGGGGTCTTCGCCGACCACGGCGTGCGGGTCGAACCGACGCCGGTGCTGCGCATCCTCGACGTCCACGGCGACACCGTGGAAGACAACCGGGCGCCGGCCGGGCAGCGGGTGCTGTCGGAGGCGGTCGCCGACAACGTCACCGCCGTCCTCCAGGGCGTGATCGCCACGGGCACCGGGCGCAGGGCCGACATCGGCCGCCCGGCGGCGGGCAAGACCGGCACCTCTGAGAACTGGGAGAACGCCTGGTTCGTCGGCTACACGCCGACGCTGTCGACGGCGGTGTGGATGGGCCACCCCAACGGCAACGTCCCGATGGCCAACGTGCACGGCGTCGACCACGTGGTCGGGGGCAGCCTGCCGTCCATGATCTGGCACGACTTCATGACCGAAGCGGTGAAAGACGTTCCGCCGCTGCCGTTCTCGGCCGCCGCCCGGCTGCCCAGCCGGGCCGAACTCGAGGCCAGGGCCCGGGTCGTGGCCGAGAAGCGGTTGACGGAGCGGGAAGGGTTCGACATCCCGCCGGCCCGGTCGCCCGAGGACCTGCCTCCCGGCGGGCCGTTGTGGGCGCCCGCGCCGCGGCCGGCGGCCAAGGCCCCGCCGCCCGCCCCCCGGCCGACGTCCTCGTCGACGGCGCCGCCGCCGAGCGGATCGCCGGCCCGACCCCAGGACCAGCCGCCGCCGTCGTCCTCGACCACCACCACGACGACGCCACCGCCGCGGCCCCCGCCGCGCCGACCCCTGCCGGTGCCTCTCCCGGGCGGTTGACGGGCCGTCGGCGAGGGCCGAAACGTGCGGCATGTGGCTTCCACAAGGGCGGCGGGCGCCCAGTGCCGAATTGAAAAGGAATGGACAGCCGGCACCCGACCCACACCGAACTCGCCGACGGCGGGCGGCGGTCGAGCGCGCTCGACGCCACGTCGGTCGGCGGGCTGCGGGACCTCGTCCGCCGGGCCCGGGGATGGTCGTGCGACGTGCGGGGCGTGGCCCTCGACGACCAGTCCGGCAAGCTCCACCTGCCCTTCGTGGAGAAGGTCGACCGGCGGTCGCCGTCGGGCCGGGTGGCGGCCGGGGAGCTGATCGTGCGCCGGGTCGAGGAGTTCCTCGTCGAGGGCGCCGCCCGGGCCAGGTGGTTCGAGCTCGACGGCCTCCTCTACGACCCGGCCACCCGGCGGCTCTCGATCGGGTCGGACGGGCGCAGCCAGTTCTCCCTCACCGTCGAGACGCTCGACGTCACCCTGCGGATCCGGCCCCAGACCCGCCCCGGCTAGGAACGTCGGCGCCCCGCCACCCGGCCACGACCCGCTCGACGTCGAGCGGCACGATGTCGGACGGCGGCCCGAAGGTGATGTGGGAGTTGACGTAGACGATCCGCTCGTTGATGGTCGCCACCAGGCGGCGGACCTCGGCCTCGGTGCCGGCGGCCGCGATCCGGGCCCGCGTGTCGTCGAGCTCCCGCCGCAGCGTCAAAGCCGGCGGGTCGATCGACAGCTTCTCTTCGCGGAGCTTCTTGCGCAGCCACCACAGCTCGTCATAGGGCCGGGCGAGATCGGGAATCGGCTGCCCGCTCCCGGGCAGGTTCTCGAACTCGCCCCGCTCCATGCTCTCCCGGATCTTGCGCTCGATCCACGACTCCCAGCTGACCTTCGGCGGCTTCTTCTCCGGCTCCGTCATGGCCCACCACCCTACGGCGACTCGGGAATGGGGAAGACCGAGCGGACGTCGTGGATCAGAGCAACGACGTCGTCGATCATGCCGCGCATGACGGGCAGGCGGGTGAGGGCGATGGCCTTCACCACCAGGGGTGCCGTGCGGTGCAGGACCCGGCGGGTGGCGGAGAGGTCGGCGGTCGGGTCGTGGACCCAGAACAGCACGATGCCCATGAAGTACAGCCACAGGAGCTCGGGGAGCTCGGGCCGGACGCGGCGGGGGATCTTGGCGTCGGACCCGGCCAGGACCTCCTCCCAGAGGGCGACGGCGGCGACCCGGGCCGGGCTCGACTCGGCGCTGAACGGGCTGAGGGGGCTGGTCGGCTCGGCGGCGTTCTTGAAGAACTTCCCGGCGAAGGGCCGGTAGGGGGACATCACCTCGAGCCACGCCTCCCCCACCCCGACGATGCGGGCGGCCAGGTCGACCTCCGTCTCCAGCACCGGTCGGGCGGCGGCGGCATGGTCGACCTGGGCCCGGTCGTAGAAGCCCTGGATCAGCTGCTCCTTCGAGGCGAAGTAGTAGTAGGCGTTCCCGACGGAGACGCTGGCCTCGGCGGCGATGGCCCGCATGGTGGTGGCGTCGTACCCCCGCTCCCGGAAGAGCCGCAGGGCGGCGTCGATGATCGCCGAGCGGGTCCGGGCCGCCTTCGTGTCGGCCGCCTCCGTGCCGCCCACCCCGGGGGGACGGGTCACGGCCGGGTCGGGTCGGGGGTCGCCGGCGGCGCCCATGCCATCGGGGGCTGCGTGATCTGGGCCCGCTGCACGGCCCGGCGCCGGAAGGCGTTCAGCGACCATACGTTGGCCAGGTGGATGACCCCGACGACCAGGGCCACGCCTCCGACCTTGGCCGACAGCACTTCCATCAGCGCCCGGCCGGTCTCCACGTCGGCCTTGGAGGCCATGAAGTTCGACAGGAATCCGAAGTTGAGGAGGTAGAAGCCGGTCACCAGCAGCTGGTTCACCGAGCGGGCGAGGCGCTCGTCGCCGCCGAAGACGTCGACCAGGAACACCTCGCCGTGGCGCCGCAGCGCCCGTCCGACCCACACCGTGAGCGGCACCACGATGGCCAGGTAGAGCAGGTAGGTCATCACTTTCAGATCCACCGTGGACCCCTTCCCAATCGAAATTGAACGTGTTCAAGACTGTTGTACGCCGCCTCCCCGCCCGGGGTCAAGGAGATTTTTGAACACGCTCAAAAACACTCCGGCGGCTACGCTCGCCGACCGTGACCGCACCGACGCTCGTCCTCCTCGCCGCCGGTATGGGGTCCCGGTTCGGGGGGCCCAAGCAGATCGCCCCCATCGGACCGGGGGGTTCGGCGCTCATCGACTACGCCGCCCGCGACGCCGTGGCGGCCGGGTTCGGGCGGCTGGTGTTGATCGTGCGGGGCGAGATCGTCGACGCGGTCGAGCGCCACGTCGCCGAGCACTGGCCGGGCGAGCTGCGGCCGGAGTACGTCCGCCAGGACCTCGACCCGGCGGCGGTGGCCGCCACCGCCGCCGGGCGGGTGAAGCCGCTCGGGACGGCCCACGCCCTGGTCGCCGCCGCCCCCGCCCTCGATGGCCCGTTCGGCGTGGCCAACGCCGACGACCTCTACGGCACCGCGGCGTTCAAGCTCCTGGCCGACCACCTCGCCGGCGGCGGCGGCCACGCCCTGGTCGGCTACCGGCTGGCCAACACGCTGCTCGGCGACCGGCCCGTCAACCGGGCGCTGTGCCAGGTCGGCCCCGACGGGCGGCTGTCCGGCATCGTCGAGGGCGCCGTCCACGTCGGAGGCGGCGAGGACGGTGATCAGGAGCTGACCTGGCGGCCGGTCGGCGCCCCGGAGGCCGAGGCCCTGGTGATGACGGGCGACGAGCCGGTGTCGACGAACCTGTGGGGGTTCACCGAGGAGATCGTGCCCGTCCTCCGCCGGGACTTCGCCGCCTTCGAGGCCGGGGGCGGCATCGCGGCGGGCGAGGAGCTGTTCCTGCCCAACGTCGTCGGGCAGCACCTCGGACCCCCCGACGGCCTCGCAGTGACCGTCCTCGTGAGCGAGGGCCGCTGCCTCGGCGTCACCCACCCCGACGACGTCCCGCTCCTGCAGGAGACGCTCACCGGCCCGGCCTGGTAGCACCCCCGCCGGCTGCTATCAGTCGAAGTCGGCCTCGGGCAAGGTCTCGCCGTACTCCATGACCATGCTGCCGGGGACCTCCTGGAGGAAGAGGGCGAGGCGGTCCCTCGGCTCCCCCGTCACGGCGCTCCAGGCGTCGGCCAGACCGGTGATGAGGTCGTGCTTCACCTCCGGGCTCCGCCCGGCCCGGATGATCCCCACCATCCGGCCGTGGTGGACGGGCTGGTCAGCGACGAACAGGTTCCCGGGAGCGAGCTCGATGAAGGCCACGTTCACGTACCGGGCCGGCGCTCCCGTCACCGCCGTGTGGACCTTCGTGACGGCGGCCGCGATCTCGCCCTTGAGGCCGGCGCTCGGGCTGTCGGATGGGATGTGGAACTGGTAATAGGGCATTTGCCGACCGTACCACTGGCCCTGAAGCGGTCCGATTCGGGCAAATCGCGCGTTTGGCGGCTTGTAACCCTTTTGCAACAGGAATCCGCCCATACGGCCACGAATGCCTCAACCAATGACCGGCGGCCCCTGTCGCCGGCGCGTGACGTCCCTGCTCCGACCCCCCCAGAAGTCGGAGCGGGAGGGAGGTCCGATGGTTCGACGCGCACTGCTGTCGGTGGCGTTGGCGGCGGTGGTCGCCGCGTCCCTCACCCCGGCCGTTCCGGCCGGGGCGGCCAACATGGCGGGCGTCACCGTGCGGGACTCGAACTTCAGCCCGAACCAGATCACCGTCCAAACCGGCGACACCGTGGTCTTCGCCAAGGCACAGGACGCCCAGCTCACCCACTCGGTGACCTCCGACAGCGGCGTCTTCGACCAGGAGCTGAGCACCAACCGCTACGTCGGGCTGCGCTTCCAGCAGGCGGGGACGTATCCCTACTACTGCAAGTACCACGGCGCGCCCGGCGGCGCCGGGATGGCGGGCGTGATCCTGGTGCAGGACTCGACCTCCACCACGACCACCGCCACCACCGCCCCCGGGGCGACCACGACCACGACGGCGCCGGGCGCCACCACCACGACCACGGCCGGGCCGACGACGACCACCACCAAGCCGCCGACAACGACAACGACGAAGCCGCCCAAGCCGACGACCACCACCACGAAGCCGCCGACCACCACCACGACCGCGCCCCCTCCGCCTCCACCTCCGCCTGCCACCTACACGCCGCCGCCGAGCTACACGCCGCCGCCGCCGTCCGGTCCGCCAGCCGGCGGTGCGGTCACCCCGCCGCCCCCCGCCGCCCGCCCGGCGGGCCCGTCCACCACCCCGAAGGCAACGCCGGCGCCGAACGGCGGCGGGAAAGACCGGGCCGCCGCCGCCAACGGCGCAAACAACAACGGGCAACCGCCCGCCGCGCCCGCTGCAGCGGCCACCGACACCACCGTCCCGGCGGCGCCACCCGTTCTCGACCCGGCGGCGATGGACGCCGCGGCGGCCGCGGCCTCCGCCGATCCTGCGCCGGACACGTCGACCACCACGGCACCGGGCCCCGTGCCGGTGGTGCCGATCGACCAGTCGATCCTCGACACCCTGGCCTCCGCCAACGGCGACAAGCCGCCCGACAACGGGTCGAAGCTCCTGATCGGCGCGGGGATCACGCTCGCCCTGTTTCTCCTGACGGTCGCGGCCTGGGCCTTCTACCACCGCTCGAGCCGCTACCTGCCCGCCTGACGGCCGAGCACCCTCGCGCCCGGGCCCGAGGCCCCGGGCGGAGGACGGGCTGATGCTGGGATCATCCCGTTCTCCGCCCGGATGGGCGCGCCCAGCCAAAGGCCCCTCGGGGTCCCGTCGGCAAACGCTCAGCCTGCGGGGGGGCCCGCCGATCCTTGCGGATGACCCACGGAATGGGTCCCTTCCGCAAGGAGCCTGGCTTGGATGCCGTGATGGAACCCGCTGTCATCGATCTCGTCCTGAGGGCGCTGCCGGACCCGGTCGCACTCGTCGAGTCGGCGGTTCGCCGCGGCCGGATCCAGCACCGACTGCAGTGGGCCACTCCCGCCTTCTCCGGCCTCGCCGTCGTTCCCCACCCCGGCGCCGACATCGGCGAGCTCGGTCTCGGCGCCGCCGGCGAGGTCATCTGCAACCTGCTCGACACCGGCGTGGCCGGCGCCGCCGACTCCGTGGCCGCCTTCCGTGACGGAGCCAGCGTCGCCGTGCGCATCACCGTCCATCCCCTCGGCCATCCGGCCGACAAGGCGCACAACGGTTCGCGCCGCTCCATCATCGTCGTGCGGGAGCGCTCCGAGGAGCTGCGGGCGGAGGAGCACCTGCGCCTCTCGGAGGAGCAGTTCCGGGTGCTGGCCGAACAGGCCCCGATCGGGATCTTCCGCTCCGACGTCGGTCTGCGGCTCGGCTACGCCAATGCCCGCTGCATCGAGATTCTCGGGGTCGGCGGCGCCGGGATGCACGGCAGCCGCTGGCTCGACACGCTGGCCCCGACCGACCGGGCCCGGGTCGTCGCCGCCCTCGAAGGGGTGCTGGAAGGCGCCGAAGCGGAGGTCGACCAGGTCAAGGTCGAACGGCCCGACGGCTC
>JAUZEY010000135.1 GCA_030838785.1 Actinomycetota bacterium
GCCGACACGGATTTCGGCGGGTTCCAGGCGTTCACCGCCGCCACGGGCGCCCGGGCCACCTACAGCGTCGGCGGTTTCGCCATCGCCGAGCCCATCGATACCGGCGGGCCGGTGGCCCAGGCCACCCTCGACTCGCTCGCCGGACGGGCCTTCGGTTCCGTGCCGTACCCGGGCGACGCCGCGGTCCGGTATCCCGGCTACGTCGCCCTCGCCACCGGCTCGGCGCCCCCCGGCTATCCCCTCTTCGTCGAGGCGCAGTACCCGCAGACCCCGGAGGGCACCTACGCCGACCCGTCCGGCTCCCTGACCCTCGGGGCCAAGACCGGCGCGGAGAGCTCCACCGGCACGGCCGCGATCCGGGCCGGCTCGGCCGAGGCCCCGGCGTCCGATTCCCTGGCCAGCACGTCGATCAAGAAGGACGAGGGAAAGCTCGTCGCCACCGCCCAGTCCGTCGACCGGGGGATCAACATCGGCGGCGCGCTCCAGATCGGGACCCTGGTCTCGAGCTCCGTCACGACGTACACCCCCGGAGCCCAGCCCACCACGGAGACGACCCTCCGGATCGAGGGCGGGCGGGCCGGTGAGCAGAGCTTCGGCTTCGGCCCCGGCGGGCTGACCCTGTCCTCCACCAACGTTCCACTCCCCGGCCGTGACGGCCTGGCCACGCTCAACAAGGCGCTCGAACCGGCGGGGCTCGTCATCTCCTTCGCCCAGCCGGTCCCGATCAACGGCGGCGCCCAGGCCGCCGGGCTGGTGGTCGAGAAGCGCGCCGATCTTCCCGGCGCCGGCCCCGGTGTGTTCCGGCTCCGGTTCGGCCAGGCGACCTCGGGCATCGTCATCGAGGGCGGCGTGCCGGCTGGGGCCGCCCCGGGAGCGGCGTCCCCGCTGCCCGTGGCCGAGCCGGCGGGGCCGGATGCCGACGGCAGTTCTCCGGCCGTCGATCCCGCCTCGGCTGATTCGCCCGCTGCTGCGCAGGCCGACATCGCCTCCGGCGCCTCGGAATTCGCCGGGAGTCCGGACCGGGGCTCGACGGCGGCGGACGGGGCGTCTCCCGGTTCGGAGATCACCGCTCCGGCCGGCGTGACGGATTCGACGGATCAGCCGGCGCCGGGACGGTCGGGCGGCTCGGTGGCCGTCCTCCCCGTCGCCCGGGCCGCGACGGCTTCGGGTCTGTTCACCGACGACGGCGACAAGGCGGTCCTCGGGGCGATCACGGCGGTGGCGCTCCTCGGTTTCGGTACAGCGGTGCTCTGGCGAAGGGGGATGTCCCAGTGGACTTCGTGAACTGGCTCAAGGTCGAGCGGGAGCGGGTCGCCGCCTGGACCTCGATCGCCATCGGCGGTGCGTGCCTGATCGCCGGCTGGATCGGCGTGTCCGGCACCAAGGAGACGTACCAGCAGATCACCTACATCGTCTCCGGTGGCATCTCGTCGCTGTTCTTCCTCGGTCTCGGCGTCGGCCTGCTGGTCTCGGCCGACCTGCATGACGAGTGGCGCAAGATGGACCGCCTCGAGCGTGTCCTGGCCGGACGGCCGCTGGCGCAGGGCCCCGACGGCGACGACCGCGGTGACGGCAACGGCCCCCGGAGCTTGGCGGCGCCCATCGGCGGCGGCCGCGTGACGATCGATGTGAGCGGCGGTACCGCCACGGTGATGGCCGCCTCGCCGCTCCGCCACCGGGACCTGACCCTGGCGGCGGGAGGCTTGACGCTCGCCCTGCTGCTGCTCGCCGGGGGCTGGTTCCGGGCTTCGGCAACGGTCAACGCCCGGTCGTCCCTCGACGGGGTCGTCATCGCCGTGTTCGCCCTGGCGGCCTGCGGCCTGTCCATGGCGCGCTATTCGGGTCAGATCGGGCGGGCCGTCGGAGCCCGGAAGCGCCAGCTCGTCACCGGCCTCGCCGGGGACAGCGGCCCCGTCCGTGACCAGGCCGGTGAGGCGCCGGCCGCCGGGCGGTCCGACGGGCGGTACATGGCCGAAGGCGGCGTCCGCTTCCACCGGGCGGGCTGCCCCGTTCTCGCCGCCCACGCCGTGGCGCCCTACAACCCCCGGATCCACCGGGACGCCAGTCCGTGCGACCTCTGCGACGCCGAATGAGCGAGTACCTGCCGTTCGTCGTCATCGGCCTCTTCACCGGGGCCGTCTACGCCCTGGCGGCCGCCGGCCTCGTGCTCACGTACAAGACGTCGGGGGTGTTCAACTTCGGCCACGGCGCCATCGGCATGTTCGCCGCCTACGTCTTCTACCACCTCAACACGGCCTGGGGCTGGGGGACGATCCCGTCCATGGCCGTCGCCCTCCTCCTCTTCGGTCCGCTCATGGGCGTGCTGCTCGACCGCGTGCTGTTCCGGTCGCTGGCCGGCGCCGGCCTCGCCACCTACGTCGTGGCGTCGCTCGGACTCCTGGTCTTTCTCCAGGGCCTGGCCGTCGTCTGGAAGGGCGGGAACACCTACCGCATCAACCCGTTCTTCCCGACGAACACGTTCAAGGTACCGGGAGTGTCCGGGGTCTTCGTCACGGTCGAACAGGCCCTCGTCGTCGGCATCGCCGTGCTCGCCGGCGTGGCCCTGACGGCCTTCTTCCGGGTCACGACGCTCGGCCTGCGCACCCGGGCCGTCGTCAACGACCGGGACCTGACGAGCCTCGTCGGTGTGAGCCCGAACGTCGTGACCACGCTGTCCTGGGCGCTCGGTTGTTTCTTCGCCTCGCTCTCCGCCATCCTGTTCGTCCCGTCGCTGGGGCTCGACTCTGTCCTGCTGACGCTGCTCGTCCTGACCGCGCTGGGCGCCGCCGCGGCGGGAAGACTCACCAGCATCCCCGTCACCATGGCGACGGCCTTCGCCATCGGCGTGGGTCAGAGCCTCCTCGTCAAGGCGATCGGCACCCGACCGAGTCTGGCCGGGCTTCCGACGTCCCTCCCGTTCGTCGTGCTCTTCGTCATCCTCTTCTTCGCCAAGAAGACGACGTTCGCCCTGCCGGCCCGGGCGCAGGAGCGGATCGCCAAGGCCACCGCCCTACGAGGCGGCCGGTCCCATCGATCGCGGTTCCCCGCCGGGCAGCTCCTGGTCCTGTCCGCCGTGGCCGTGCTGCTCCCGGCGACGGTGAGCGGCTACCGGCTGAGTACGGCCACCACGGCGGTGGGGATGGTGCTGGTCTTCTCCAGCCTGAGCCTGCTGCTCGGCCTCAGCCGCCAGGTCTCGCTCTGCCACGCCATGTTCGTCTCGTTCGGGGCGACCAACCTCTCGTTGCTGCTGCATGCCCACGTCCCGTTCCTTCCCGCGCTGATCCTGGCCGCCCTCCTCGTCGTTCCCCTCGGGGCGATCGTGGCGATCCCGTCCATCCGCCTGTCCGGCCTGTTCCTGGCCCTGGCGACGTTCGGCTTCGGGAAGCTCGCCCAGGACGTCCTCTATCCCACCGCCCTCGCCTTCGGGTCCGACTCGCTGGCCAGCATCCCCCGCCCGGCGGCGTTTCGTGGGCCGGCGGCCTTCTACTACCTCGTCCTCGCCATCGCCATCGCCGGCGTCGTCGTCGTCGAGGTCCTCAAGGCCTCCCGGCTCGGCCGGACGCTCCGGGCGCTGGCCGATTCCCCGACCGCCGTCGAATCGCTCGGCATCAGCCCCTGGGCCAGCCGCGTCATCGTCTTCTGCGTCTCGGCGTTCCTGGCCGGGCTGGCCGGAGGCCTCCTCGGCACCCTCGTCCAATCGATCAACCCGAACAGCTTCGACTTCTTCCTGTCCCTGCTGTGGGTGACGGTGCTCGTCGTGGCCGGGGCGTCGACACTCGGGGGCTCCGTGCTCGCCGCGATCCTCCTGGTCGTGGTGCCGGCCGTCCTCACGTCCCGGGCGGTGACGGAATGGCAGCCCGTGGCCTTCGGGTTGGCAGCCATGGCCTTCGCCCAGCTGCCCAACGGGATCATGACCATGGTCCGGATGCCCGACTGGTCGGCGGCCTGGCAGCGGGTCAGCTGGAAGGCCGCCCATCAACAGCGGGCCCGAGAGCGCCACGCCGTCACCGCACCGGTCCGGGCCACCTGATGGGGTCGCCGATGCTGGCCCTCGAGAATATCCACGCCGGGTACGGCCGGTTCGAAGTCCTCCACGGCGTCGACCTCCGGGTCCCGCCGGGCAAGACGGTCGCGCTCCTCGGCGCCAACGGCGCCGGCAAGACGACGCTGCTCAAAGCCGCCGCCGGGCTCGTCCCGACGACCGCCGGGCAGATCACCCTCGACGGTGTCCGGGTCGAACGGATCCCGCCCCAGAAGCGGGCCCGCCGGGGCCTGATGCTCATCCCGGAGGGTCGCGGCATCTTCCGGGACCTCACCGTGCGGGAGAACCTGGCCATGTTTGCCGGCCGGCGCTCGGTGAGCGAGGCCATCGAGCGGGCGGTGGCCGCCTTCCCGGTGTTGGATGGGCGCCTCGGCCAGCGGGCCGGCAGCCTCTCCGGCGGGCAGCAGCAGATGGTCGCCGTGTCGCGGGCCCTCATCGCCGACGCCCGGGTCATCCTGGCCGACGAGTTGTCCGTGGGACTGGCGCCGGTCGTCGTGGACGAGATCTTCGAGGCCGTCAACGTGCTGCGGGCCGAGGGCCGGAGCCTCGTCATCGTCGAGCAGTACGTCGACCGGGTCCTCGACGTGGCCGATTACGTCTACGTGCTGCACAAGGGCCGCGTCGCTTTGGTCGGCGAGCCGGAGCAGTGCCGCCGCGATGCGGTCTTCGACCAGTACATCGGCGCCGCAACCCATTCGTAGATAGAACGCAGAGCCTTGACCAAAGGGGAGACCACTGTGGGAACGATCGGGATCAAGGGGACGAAAGGACGGCTCGCGGCGGCGGGCCTCGTCGCGCTGCTCATCGCGTCCGGGTGCGGCTCGCGCCAGAGCGGTCCCGGGAGCACGCCGAGTGCCGCCCCTCCGTCCACCCCGGCCGCCGCGCCGCCGACTGACGGCGGCGCCACCTCGCCCGACGCCGGCCCCTCGGCGGTCACACCGGGCCAGTCGGCGACCAACACCGCCGGCGGGGCCGCGCCCACCGGGGCGGCCGGCGGGGCGGCGACAGCCGGGACGGCCGGCGGGGCGGCGGCGGCGGCGAAGCCGATGAGCGCTGCTGGGCCCCGCCCGAGCGCCGCAGCGGCGACGTCGGCGGCTCCGTCCCGGACAGGCGCCGGCAACGCCAGCAGCGTCGGAGGCAGCAGCAGCCCCACTCCCGGAGCGCCGACCCCGGCCGCGCCGGGCGGCCAGGCCGCCGGGCCCACCGCCGCTGGGGTCGACTGTTCGCCGAAGAAGGATGCGGTCGCCGTCGGCTCCCTCGGACAGGAGAGCGGCGTCATGGGGGCGGTCATGGCCGCCTCCGTAGACGGCGTCCGAGCGTGGGCGGCCTCCGTCGGCGAGCGGGGCGGGCTCTGCGGCCACCCCGTGCGACTCGTCCTCGCTGATGACGGCGGCGACCCGGCCCGGGCCCTGTCGATCACGCAGAAGATGG
>JAUZEY010000157.1 GCA_030838785.1 Actinomycetota bacterium
CGCCGTTCACCTCGGCGTCTCGCAGCACCCCGCGTCCGTTCGCCGAGTGGGTCTACCGTCCGCGACGTGCTCACCTCCGCTGGTGCTCCGGTGGCCCCCACGATCACCGGGGCGTTGGAGCTCCCCCGGATCGTCCGCCTCGGGCCGAACCTCTACGGCGCCGCCTTCACGCTGATGAAGCTGCTGCCCGCCCGGCACATCCTCGACCGGGCCGATGGCGAGGGGCGGCTCGAGCCGGGCACCGTCGTTATCGAGTCGACCTCGGGGACCTTCGGGCTGGCGCTGGCCATGGAGTGCCGGCTGCGGGGCCGGGCTCTCGTGCTGGTCAGCGACCCGGCGGTCGACCCCCGGCTCCGCCGGCGGCTGCGCGACCTCGGCGCCGCGGTCGACATCGTGGCCGAGCCGGCCTCGGTCGGCGGATACCAGCAGGCTCGCCTCGACCGGCTGGCCGAGCTGCGGGCCCGCCATCCCCGGCACTTCTGGCCCGCCCAGTACTCCAACCCCGACAACCCCGGCGCCTACGACGTCCTGGCCGAGCTGCTGACGTCGGCCATCGGCCGGGTCGACGTCCTCGTCGGCCCGGTCGGATCGGGCGGCTCGATGTGCGGGACGGCCGCCGCTCTCCGGGCCGGCGTCGGGGACGCCGTGACCGCGGTGGCCGTCGACACGCCGGGCAGCGTCCTGTTCGGCCAGCGCGACGCCCCCCGGTGGATCCGGGGGCTGGGGAACAGCCTGATGCCGCCGAACCTCGACCACTCGGCCTTCGACGAGGTCCACTGGGTGAGCGACCGGGAGGGCTTCGCCGCCACCCGGGCCCTGCACCGCCGCCACGCCCTGTACATGGGGCCGACCAGCGGGGCGGCGTGGATGGTCGCCTCCTGGAAGGCCAGGGCGGAACCCGACCGCCGCGTGGTGGTGCTGCTCCCCGACGAGGGCCACCGCTACCAGGACACCGTCTACGACGACGCCTGGCTCCGCCGCCAGGGGCTGGGGCTGCGCCGGCTCCCCAACCGGCCGGTGGAGGTCGACGCGCCCGACGACGGCGGGCCCGAGTGGTCGTGGCTGCGCTGGGACCGGCGCCGGTTCGAGGCCGTCGTCCCCCGGGGGGCGGCGGCATGACGAGCGCCGAGGCGGGTCGGCCCGTGCTGGCCATGGTCGAGAGCAACACGACGGGGACGGGCCGGATGTTCGCCGTCGCCGCCCGGGTTCGGGATCTGCGGCCCGTGCTGCTCAGCGCCCGGCCGGACCGCTACCCGTGGGCGGTCGCGGACGCCGTCGACGTCGTCCGCGCCGACACCACCGACGCCGAGTCGGTCGTGGCCGTGGCCCGGGCCGTCGCCGGCGCCGGCGCTGGCGCTGGCGGCGAGGCCCTGGCCGGCCTGGTGACCAGCTCCGAGTACTTCGTGGCCGTGACCGCGAGGGCGGCCATCCGGCTCGGGCTTCCCGGGGCGGATCCCGCCGCGGTGGAGCGCTGCCGGGACAAACGCCGCCAGCGGGCGGCCCTGGCCGGCTCCGGGGTGGCCGTGCCGGCGTACGCCGCCGCGACCACCCCGGAGGAAGCCGTCAAGGCCGCGACGGCGGTCGGGTTCCCGGCAGTGGTGAAGCCGGCCGACGGGACCGGCAGCCGGGGCGTCCGGCTGTGCTGCGACCCGGCCGAGGTCCGCCACCATGCGGCCTCCCTCCTGGCCGTCCGCCAGGACGAGCGGGGCCAGCCGACGATGCCGGCCGTACTGGTCGAGGAGTACGTCCCCGGTCCCGAGGTGTCGGTGGAGACGTTCGGCACGGAGGTCGTAGGGATCACCGCCAAGCACCTCGGCCGCCTGCCCTCCTTCGTGGAGTGCGGCCACGATTTCCCGGCCGACCTCGCCGCCGCCCAGCCGGGCGCGGCCACACACCTCGGCGGCCCGCCGGACCGCGGCCCGGTCGCCGACATCGTCGGCGGCGTCGCGGTGGCCGCCGTCGCCGCGCTCGGCCTGGGTTTCGGGCCGGCGCACACCGAGATCCGGCTCGGCCGACGGGGGCCGGTGGTCATCGAGGTGAATCCCCGGCTGGCCGGGGGCGGCATCCCGACGCTCGTCCGCCTGGCCACCGGGATCGACCTCGTCGGTGCGGCCGTCGACGCCGCCGTCCTTGGCGGCTCAGGCCGCCTTTGTCGGGGGGACACCCCCCATCCCCCGGGCGGCGCGGGCCGACCGCTGCCGGACCCTGGGCTGTCTTCGGCGGCTCCCGCCGCCGTTATCGGGGGGACACCCCCCGCCCCCCGGGGCCACGCCTCGATCCGGTTCCTCGTGGCGCCCAGGGCGGGCCGGGTCCGAGCCACCGCGGGAGTCGCCGAAGCGGCGGCCGTCCCCGGCGTGGTCGACGTGGCCATCACTGCCCGGGCCGGCCACCGGGTGGGCGGCACCGGATCGTTCCTCGACCGGATCGGTCATGTGATCACCGCCGCCCCCACCGCCGGCTCCGCCCGGAGCGCGGCCGAGACGGCCCTGGCGCTGCTCCGGGTCGACCTCGACACCCGCGACCTTGACGACGGCGACGGAGTCGCCGCCGCCCCTCCCCGCTCGACGCCGACCGCGGTGGCCTGACCGTGAGCCACGGGCGGACGTCGCACCCCCTCCGACCGAATCCCGAGGGCTGACATGGACGACACCGGCCGTATCCGGCGCCCGCTCACTCCCACCGCCCGCCGGATCGTCTTCGGGGAGCCGGCCGCCGGCCCGTCGGAGCTGGCTCTCGTCAGCCGGGTCGACCGGGCCCACCTGGTGATGCTGGCCGAGGAGGGGCTGGTGGCCCGGGCGGCGGCCGCCACCCTGCTGATCGAGATCGAGCGGCTCCGGGCGGGGCGCTTCGCCGCTCTCGACGGCACCGAGGCCCGCCGGGGCCGGTACCTGCTCTACGAGGACTGGCTGGCCGCCCGGCTCGGGGAGGGGATCGCCGGGATCCTGCGGACGGGCCGGTCCCGCAACGACCTCAACGCCACCGTGCTCCTGCTCCGGCTCCGGCCCCCGGTCGAGCGGCTGCTGTCGGAGACGCTGCGGCTCCAGGCGATCCTGCTGGCCGGTGCCCGCCGCCACGCCGCGACCGTGATGCCGGGCTACACCCACTACCAGCCGGCGGTGCCGACGACCTACGGCCATCATCTCGGCGGCGTGGCCCGGGCGCTCGACCGGGACCTCGAGGCGCTCGGGGCGGCCGCCGTCGGGCTCGACACCAGCCCGCTCGGGGCCGGTACGGGCCACGGAACAGCCCAGCCCATCAACCCGGTCCGCACCGCCGCCCTCCTCGGTTTCACCCGCCCCGCCCCGCACTCCCTCGACGCGGTGGCGTCGCGCGACGTCGTGCTGCGGCTGCTGGCCGCGGCGGCCGTGCTGGGCGTGACGGTCAGCCGGCTGGCGGCCGACCTGCTGCTGTGGACGACGGCCGAGTTCGCCTTCCTGGAGCTGCCCGACGAGCTGGTCGGCTCGAGCTCGGCCATGCCCCAGAAGCGCAACCCGTTCCTGCTGGAGCACGTGAAGGGCCGCTCCGCCCGGGCCGCCGGCGCCTTCGTGGCGGCCGCCACCGCCATGCACGCCACCCCGTTCGCCAACTCCGTGGCGGTCGGCACCGAGGGCTGCGCGGGGGCGGTCGAGGCGCTGGACGCCGCCGCCGACAGCGTCACCCTGCTCCGCCTCGTCGTCGCCGGGGCCCGGCCCCAGCCCGCCGCCATGCTGGCCCGGGCAACGGCCGGCCAGATCACCGCCACGGCCTGGGCGGAACGGCTCGTGGCGGAGGAGGGCCTGTCCTTCCGGGAGGCGCACCGCGTCGTCGGCCGGCTCCTCACCGACGCCGACAAAGACGACGACGGGGGTGCGCCGGCCAACCGGCGCTCCTCGGTCGCGCCTGGCGGGACTCAGGAGCGCCGAAACGGTGGCGACGGGATCGATCCGGCCGGCGTGGTCCGGGCGGCCCGTTTCGGGGGTGGGCCCGGCGCGCCGGCCGCGCTCGACGACCTCCGGCGGCGCCGTTCGGCGGCCGCGGCCGCGCTGGCTGACCGCGTCGGCTGCTGGCGCCGGGCAGAAACCGACCTCGCCGCTGCCGTGGCGACCCTGACGGGACCGGCCGACGCCCCGGCGCCGGCCGCCGTCCCCGTCGCGGCCGGGAGACCGGCATGACGCCGGCCCGGGAAAATTCCGGCCGGGCGGGGCGGACGGCATGACGTCCCCCACCACGACCCGGCGCCGGTGGGCCGCTCCGGTGGCGACGCCGGGCCGTCCCGGCGCCCCGGCCGACGGGGGCCGGCGGGAGCACCAACGCCGCAGGGTGGACGGAGACGGTCCCGGCGGCCTCAGCCCCCGGATCGACGGGCGGCGGCGAGCCGGGCTGGCCGCCTGCCTCCTGTCGGCCACGGGGTTCGGAGCCCTGCCCGTCCTCGGGAAGGCGGCCTACGACGCCGGGCTCGGGCCGCTGCCCCTCCTGTGGGGCCGGTTCGGGCTGGCCGCCGTCGCCTTCTGGCTGGTGGTGGTGTTCGTGGTGCGGCCGGCCCGCCCGCCGGCCCGGTTCGTCGTCGCCGGACTGCTCATGGGCGCGCTGGGCTACGCCGTCGAAGCGGGGTTGTTCTTCGTTGCCCTGGAGCGGGTCGACGCCTCCCTCGTCGAACTCCTCCTCTACGCCTACCCCGCCATCGTCACCGCCGTGGCCCTGGGGGCAGGGAGGGAAGCGCCCGCACCGCGCCTGCTGGCCGCCCTGGCGTTGGCCACGCTCGGGGTCATCGGCGTCTTCGCCGGATCGCTGGCCAGCGGCGTGGATCCGGTCGGGCTGGCGCTGGGGCTGGGCGCCGCCGCTGTCTACGCCGGCTACGTCCTGGCCGGGGAACGCGTGGTGGCCGCCGTCCACCCCGTCCTGCTGGCGGCCCTGGTGGCCACCGGCGCCACCGCCTCCTTCACCATCGCCGGCCTGGTCCACGGCGGCCTCCCCTACCCGAGGACGGCCGGGGCCTGGACCTCGGTGGCGGTCATCGCCGCCGTCGCCACGGTCGTCCCGATGGCCGCCCTCTTCGCCGGCATCGAGCGCGTCGGGGCCTCGACGGCCAGCATCGTGTCGACCTTCGAGCCGGTCGTCACGGTGGTGCTGGCCGGACTTTTCCTCGGCGAGAACCTTTCGCTGGTCGAGGCGACGGGCGCCGCCGGCGTGCTGCTCGCCGTCCGCCTCCTGGCTCGACGGCCGGACGAAGCCGTTCCGGCCGGACGCCGGGCGGCCCGCCGTCAGTCGCTGGCCAGCAGGTCGACCGGAGGGTAGAACGTCCCGGCGCCCCTGGCCTCGAGCGACGTCCAGAACTCCGGCCCGGCATCGAGCTCGCCGACGGCGTCCGGATGGGCCAGCTGGCGGCCCTGGCGTTGATAGGCCCAGTTCTCGGGCCAGAGCCGGACCGCCTCGGCGAAGTGCACCTGGGCCGCCTCGGGCTGCTGGCGCCGGTAGAGCATCCCGCCCAGCCGGAAGTGGGCCGCAGCCAGGGCCGGCCGGCCGTCGGCGCCGGCCCCGCCCATCCGGCGCAGCACCTCGTCGGGCGGCAGGGCGGCCGGGCTGTCAGGGCCCCGGCGGACCCAGTCCCGCACGGCGTCGAAATACCGGTTCCGCGCCGCCGAACCGGCCTCGATGGCGTCGGGCGGCATCGAGAAGGTCTCCAGGTCGACGGCCTTGAAGGCCTCGGAAACGCCGGCCGGCTCGGGGGGCCGCACGATGCGGCCGTCTTCGTCGATCCACACCGCCGACGGGACGTTGACCATCCCGTAGAGCCGGGCCAGCTCGTGCCGTTCGTCGATGAGGCACGGGTACTCGGGCGGGGCCGCGCCCTCCCAGGCGGCGGCGTCCCATCCCATGAGGTCGAGGATGGGCTGCGGGTACTGCTCCTCGAGGCTCGACGGGCGGATCCACGGGCCCGTGCTGGCGGCGCCGCCGGCGTCCTCGGCCACGGCCAGGACCGTGAACCCCTGAGACTTCAGTTCGTCGTAGAGGGCCTGCCACCCGGGCAGGTC
>JAUZEY010000177.1 GCA_030838785.1 Actinomycetota bacterium
CGGCGGGCCCTGCATCTCCTCAACCTTCCCGCCGGGAGCGACGTCCGGGCCCTGCGCAACCAGGTCGCATCGTTGGAGCGAGAGGTCCGGAACCTGGGCAAGGTCCTGCATGACGGGAAAGCCGGAGGGGCGCCCCGTGCCCGCGAACGTCTCACCCGCTGAGGCCCTGGCCCGGTTCCGGCGGGAGATCGACCGGACGGCGGTCCGGGCCCGCAACGGCGTCAAGCACCTGAGCGGCTTCAGCGCCGCCGCGGTCGGCGAAACCCCGCGGGACCTCGTCTGGACCCGGGACAAGGTGGCGCTGTTCCGCTACCGCCCACTGGCCGCGGGTCCGCCGCGACGCCCGCCCGTCCTGTTGGTGATGAGCCTCGTCACCCGGCCCTACGTCTTCGACCTCCGGCCCGGCAACAGCCTCGTGGCGCGCCTGCTGGAGGACCGCCACGACGTCTACCTGCTCGACTGGGGTGTGCCCGACGCCGTCGAGGCCGAGAACACCCTCGAGACCTACTGCGACGAGTACCTCCCCTACGCCGCCCGGGCGACGCTCGACACGTCCGGCGCCACCGGCCTGACCTTGTTCGGCTACTGCCTCGGCGGCGTGCTGGGCCTGCTGACCGCCGCCGGCCACCCCGACCTGCCCGTCCACAACATCGCCCTCCTGGCCACACCGATCGACTTCGCCGAGTTGGGCCCGATGGCCAACCTGCTGAAGACCGGGCGCCTGGAACCGGACGAGGTCCTGGACGAGACCGGGAACGTCCCGGCCTCGACCCTCCTCGAGGGCTTCCGGATGATGGCCCCGACGGGCGACGTCCTGACCCTCGTCAACCTCTGGAACAGCTTCACCGACGAGGCAGCGCTGGCCGCCCACCAGGCGCTGGTCCGGTGGTCCGGCGACCACATCCCCTTCCCCGGCGCAGCCTTCCGCCAGATCGTCGACCTCTTCGTCCGCCGGCAGTGCCTGGTGGTCGGGAAGGTCCCCCTCGGGGGCCGCGTCGTGGATCTCGGCTCGCTGCGCGTCCCCGTCCTCGACATCATCGGCACGAAGGACCACCTCGTCCCCCGCCCCGCCAGCGAGCCACTGGCCTCGGTCCTGTCCGGGGCGGACTTGCAGCCTCTCCACCTCCAAGCCGGCCACGCCGGGCTGATCCTCGGGCGCAAGGCTCAGCGGGAGTTCATCCCGGCCGTCCTTCAGTGGCTCGATCGACACAGCGCCCTGATTTCCCACTGACCTCGGGAGGAACCCCCTTGCTCGACATCTCCCTCCTCGGGCCCGACGACCACGACGACGTCGTCGCCCTCTTCGCCGGCATACCGGCCGGCGAGCACGTCTTCTTCAAGGAGACGATCAGCGATCCCCGGGTCGTCGAGGACTGGCTCTCCGCGGCTCGCGGCTGCTGGCTCGTCGCCCGCCTCGCCGGAACCGTCGTCGGGGTGGCGGCCGTCGTCCCCGGCCACGGCTGGTCGCAACACGTCGGCGAGCTCCGCATGATCGTCAGCCCGGCGCAGCGCTCCCAGGGGATCGGCGCCATGCTCGCCCGCCGATCGCTGCAGGCCGCTGTCGACCTCGGCCTCGAGAAGGTGACCGTGGAAGCGCTGGCCGAGCAGCAGGGCGTGATCGACCTCTTCCGCGGCCTCGGCTTCGTCCCCGAAGCCCTGCTCGCCGACCAGGTCCGCGACGCCGCTGGCGGCGTCCACGACCTGATGGTGCTCTCCCATCCCGTCCACGGCGCCTGGGGCCAGCTCGACGCCGTCGGTGCCGACGAACTGGCTTGAGGGCTGCCCAACGGCGGTCGATCGGGCCCGCCGGGTGGTACGGAGTATGGCGGCCGGCTTGCGGACTGGACTACTCCGTGTCGGAGCGGATCAGCTCCCGGAGGGTCGAAGCGTTGCGATAGCCGACGGCCCGGGCGATCTGGGTCGTGTTCAGGTTGGTCGTACGGCGGAGATGGACCGCCTGCTCGACCCGGATCCGCTGGATGATGGCGTGGGGCGTTGTTTCTGCCCGCTCCCGGGCGTGGCGCTCCAGCGTCTTCCGGGTGGTGCCGAGGGCGGTGACGGCGTCGGAGATCTTGATCGGTTCCGACAGGTGGGCGCGGACCCAGCTCTCGAACTCGGAGAGGAGCTCGTCGACCGAGCCCAGGTAGGCCTGGGCCAGGTTGAGGGTTGAGGAAGGGCGCTCGTCGATGAGCATGTAGCGGGCCACCATCGCGGCCAGCTCCCGGCTCAGCCCGCTCACGAGCGAGAGCGCGAGGTCGATGTGGGCGAACCCGGCACCGGCGGTGATGAACGGGCCGCTGCGGACGACCATCCTGGACATGTCGAGGCCGACGCGCGGATACCGGCGCTGGAACATGCCGGTGAGGAACCAGCTCGTCGTGGCCACGTGACCGTCGAGAAGGCCCGACTGCGCCAGCACGAAGGTGCCGCTGCAGGCGGCGGCCACGACCGGCGGGAGGGGGGCGTCCCGCAGCACGTCGATGAGCCGGTCGATGTCCTCCCGGCCCAGGGCGTCCTCCAGCGCCTCGGCGCTGGCGCCGGCCCCCAGGCTGGGCACGACCAGCACGTCGATGTCGGCGCAGCCCTTTTGATCGAGCCGGCGGCTCACGGAGGCCGTGAGGCCGTTGCGCGTGACCACCGTGTCGGAGCAGCCGCCGATCTCGACGTCGATGCTGGGGATCTCGACGTTGAGAGATCGGCGCAGGCCCTCGGCCGTCTGAAGGACGTCGAGCAGTGTGGTCAGTCCCGAGGTGAAGCAGCCATTGACCGGAGCGATGACGACCCGCATGTCGCAAACGATACCGAAGTGGTCCGAAATGCCGCGCATTCGGGCGCGATTCGTGTCCATTTTGCCGCAGTTGCCTGCGACACTGGCCTCTACGGCTCCGATCGGCGGGGCCACGAGGAGAAGTCCACATGTTGCACAGGGCCGTTGTGTTCACAGCCAGCCTTGCCCTCGGTCTCGCGGGTCTCGGCATCGCCGGGACGCCGTCGGGGGCCGAAGGGTCAGGGTCTCAATGCACCTTCCAGCACGTCCCTAACTTGGATCCCGGTCTCTCCTACAAGTCCACTGACGGCAAGTTCATCGATCCCGGCGGCGGCACCGTCAGCTGCAAGGGTGCCGTGAACGGCACCGGGGCCTACACCGACAGCGGCACCGTCACCGGTACCTGCCAGGGCGGCGGCACCGCGGAAGGCGACCCCACGTTCAACGTCGGCGGCGATAGCTTCACCGACCACGTCACCATCAAGTTCGGTGGGCCGTCCACCAACGGCGGGATCGTCCACGCCACGTTCGAGGGTGCCAGGACCAAGGGCACCATCGAGCTGACCCCCACCAGGGGGGACTGCATCGTCACCCCCGTCACCCAGGTCAAGGGTGTCGGCGAGTTCACCCTGAAGTAGCAGTCGGGCCCGGGCCGGGGATGCACGCTCGTTCAGGGCGGCGTCCCGGGCCCGGGTTCCCGCGCCACCGGGTGCACCGGATACTCCGTCGGGTCAGCCCGGCGGGGCGTAGAGCGCCTCGATCTGGGCGACGTACTTTTCGGCGATGGGTTTGCGCTTGAGCTTGGAGGTCGGGGTGAGCTCGTCGCCGCCCGGGAGCCACTCGTCGCCGAGCACCACGAACCGGCGGATGTGCTCGGCCCGGGAGAGGTGGGAGTTGGCCAGCTCGACCGCCTCGTCGAGCGCGGCGCGGACGCCGGGGTCGTCGGCCAGTTTGGCGACGTTGGCGTCGCCGAGGCCGGCGGACCGGGCGTAGGCGGCGGCGCCGTCGGGGTCGAGGACGAGGAGGGCGACGTTGTAGGGGCGGGCGTCGCCGATGCAGACCGCCTGGCCGATGAGCGGGCTCGACGTCTTGAGCCGGGCCTCGATGTTGGCCGGCGACATGTTCTTGCCCGTCGAGTTGATGATCAACTCCTTCTTGCGGTCGACGATCCGGAGGTACCCGTCGCCGTCGACCTCGCCGACGTCGCCGGTGTGGAGCCAGCCCTCGGCGTCGATCGTCTCGGCGGTGCGCTCCGGGTCGTCCTTGTAGCCGGACATCGTCTGCGGGCCCCGGAGCAGCCCCTCGCCGTCATCGGCCAGCCGGAGGGCGATGCCGGGCAACGGGGGGCCGACGGTGCCGATCTTCACCCGCCCCGGCGGGTTGGCGGTGGCGATGGCCAGCTCCGACATCCCCCACACCTCGCACACCGGGACGCCGATGGCGTGGAAGAACTCCAGCACCTCGGGGGGGATCGGCGACGCGCCCACGATGTGGATCTCGGCCTGGTCGATCCCGAGCCGCTCCCGGATCGGGGCGAAGACGGCGGAGTCGGCCACGGCGTAGTCGGCGGCGAGGTCGGCGTCGACGGGCTCGCCGGCCTGTTCCGTCCGCACCTTGCGCATCCCGGTCTCGAGCGCCCGGGCCACCAGCGCCCGTCGCTCCGGGTCGCTCTCGGCCGAGAAGCCGGCCTCGACGGCGGCCTTGAACTTCTCCCAGATCCGGGGGACGGCCACCCAGAAGGTCGGCCGCACCTCGGGCAGCACGGCGGCCAGTTCCCGGGGGTTCGGAAGGCACGTGACGGTGTGGCCGAACATGATCTGCTGGTACTGGCCGAGGAGCCGGTCGGCGATGTGGGCCGACGGCAGCCAGGACAGGATCCGTCCCCCCGGGCGGATGTTGAAGACGGCGTGGAGGCTTCTCCACTGGTTGACGATGGCGTCGTGGCTCAACTGGACGCACTTGGGCGGGCCGGTCGTCCCGGACGTGTAGATCAAGGTGAGGAAGTCGCCGGGCTCGACCGCCCGCCACGCCGCCTCGAAGTCGAAGTCGGCGTCGCCGCCTTGCTCGAGCTCGTCGAACGTCATGACCGCGGCGGGTACGCCTCCGGCCGGCGTGTCGACGACGGCGACCGTGTCGAGGCCCGCGCCGTTCGCCTGCACGGCCAGGACGGTGTCGAGGAACTGCGCCTCGGTCACGACGACCCGGCAGCCGGAGTTGCGGACGACGTAGTCGAGCTGGTCGATGGACGAGGTGTTGTAGAGCGAGAACGGCACCGCTCCGAGATGCATGGCGCCGGCGTCGACGAAGTGGAACTCGGGCCGGTTCGTCAGCATGATCGCCACCGCGTCCCCCGGGCGGACACCGAGGCCGGCGAGGCCGGCGGCGACGCGCCGGACGTGGCCGGCGTACTCGGCCCAGGTGACCACCATGCCGCCGCCCGGAGTTCGCAGCGCCACCTCGTCGCGCCGTTCAGTGGCGGTGAGCTGGAAGGCTTCGCACATCGTGGTGGCATCGAGGGCGGCGACGGCGCGGACGTCGCGAGGCATCGTGATGGTTCCCATGGGTTCTCCCCGTTTCAGCGGCGGGCCGCATTTGGGGGCTTCACCTGCCTCCCCCAACGTCAACACGCCGATCGTACGAAGCCCCCGCCCACCGCCGATGTCGCAAATTACGACAGAGGGGACCCGTCCGGACGGCGAATACTGCGAGTCACTTCTTCCGGACGATCAGGAGAGAACCATGACCAACAACCACCCCAACGTCGTTGCCGTACGCGAGGCCTTCGAAGCCGCCGACCGCGGCGACCCGAGCAAGATCGTCGATCTCTTCTCCGACGACTTCACCGTCGCCGCCTGGAAGATCGAGGGTGGCCAACGCCTCCTCGACAAGGGCGAGTACTTCCAGGCCATGGCCATCGTCGGGAAGCTCGACGTGTGCAAGACCGAGCTGGTCGACGCCCACACCATCGGCGACGACATCGTGGCCGGCGTCTTCCGCTGCGACCGGCAGCTCGGCGACATCAAGACCGTGACCGACATCCTGATCGCCTTCCGGTTCAAGGACGGCAAGGTCGACCGCGCCGCCGAGGTCTGCTCCCTCGACTTCGAGAAGTTCTGGGCGGCGACGGGGATCACCGAATAGGTTCCGGTCCGCCGCAACCCCGCCCGAACGACCGCCGTCAGGGGAGGACACACATGCAGGACCACGCCCGGCGCTTCGCCGCGCTGGGCTACGTGGCCCGGTCGAACGTCCATCCCCGCGAGCGCCCGGATCGCGTCCTGCGAGCCGTGTGGGCATCCGCCCTCTCGGGCGCAGGGCCCGTCGGGGCGCTGGCGACGGGGGCCGCCCGCTACCCGTCGGCCCCGGCCGTGGTCGACGACCGGGGCTCGGTCACCTACCGGGAGCTGTGGGGCCGGAGTGCGAGGCTCACCGCCGGGCTCCGGGCCGCCGGGGCCGGGCCGGCGACGGTCGTGGGGCTTCTGGCCCGCAACACCCGCTTCTTCGTCGAGGCCCTTGTTGGCGCGGCCGGCACGGGCGCCGACGTCGTGCTGCTCAACACCAGCTTCGCCGCCGCCGAGCTCGCCGCCGTGGTCGACGCCGAACGGATCGACATCCTGCTGCACGAGGAGGACCTCTCCTCCCTCGCCGAACAGTCCGGTGCCCGGCTCCGGTTGGGCGAGGACGCGACCAACCGCCTCGGCGGGCGCGGCGGCGGACGGGCCTGGCTGCCGGCCCGTCGGTCGGGGCGGATCGTCATCCTGACCTCGGGGACGACGGGGCGGGCCAAGGGTGCCGCCCGCCGGGCGGGCCCGGGGGCGCTGGAGGGGGCGGCGGCGGTGCTGCAGCGCATCCCGCTCCGGGTCCGCGACACCCAGGTCGTCGCCGCCCCGATGTTCCATGCCTGGGGCCTCCTCCACCTCCTGCTCGGCCTGTCCCGGTCGGCGACGACCGTGGTCCAGTCGCACTTCGACGCCGGAGCGACGCTCGAGGCACTCGAGGCCCATCGGGCCCGCGTGCTCGTCGTCGTCCCGGTCATGCTGCGGCGGATGCTGGCCCTCGGGCCCGAGGCCCTCGTCGCCGTGGACTTCTCGTCGCTCGCCGTCATCGCCTCCAGCGGTTCCGCTCTCGGCGCCGACCTCGCCGCCGGCGTCCTGCGCCGCTTCGGTCCGGTGCTGTACAACGTCTACGGCTCCACCGAAGTGGCGCTGGCCGCGGTCGCCACACCGGGCGATCTGAGCTGGGCGCCGGCGACAGCGGGGCGGGTCGCCTTCGGGTCCCGGGTCGAGGTCGTCGACGAGGCTGGCCAACCCGTACCGGCCGCCACCACCGGCCGCATCTTCGTCGGCAGTGCGATGGGCTTCGAGGGGTACACCTCCGGCGGCGACAAGGAACGCCTGCGGGGGCTCGTTGCCTCCGGCGACGTCGGCCACTTCGACGCCAGGGGGCGGCTGTTCGTCGACGGCCGGGAGGACGACATGATCGTCTCCGGCGGCGAGAACGTCTTCCCCGCCGAGGTGGAGGACGTGCTGTCTCTCCATCCCGGCATCGCCGAGGTGGCGGTGACCGGCGTCGACGACGACGAGTTCGGCCAGGCGCTGGCCGCCTACGTCGTGCGCCGGCCCGGCGCCGCGCTGTCGGTCGACGACGTGCGCGATCACGTGCGCCGTTCACTGGCCCGCTTCAAGGTCCCCCGCCGCGTCGTCTTCGTCGACGAGCTGCCCCGCACGGCCACGGGCAAAGTCGTGAAGCGCCTGCTGGCCTGACGAGGTGGCAGAGTCTGCGGCCATGACCGCCGCCACGAACCTCCTCGTCCGCGAGGCGGGCAAGCACAT
>JAUZEY010000178.1 GCA_030838785.1 Actinomycetota bacterium
TCGGCCCGGCATCGTCCTCTCCGCCCTCGCCCACCTGCCCGACGGGCCCCGCCTCCGCGACCTCATCGGCCACGAGACAGGCACGCTGGGGGTGCGGGTCACCGTCGTCGACCGCTGGCCCTTCGCCCGCCAGCCCGACGAGGTGGAGGTGGAAGGGCTGCCCGTCCGCATCAAGCGCACGGCCCTGAGGGTGAAGGTCGAGTACGAGGACGCCGCCCGCGTCGCCCGCCACACCGGCCTGCCCCTGCGGGAGGTCGTCTCCCGGGCCGAGGCCGAGGCCCGCCGCACGGCGCTCACTGCGGCGAACGACGCCGCGCCCGAGGCCGAGGCCCGACCCACGGCACCTGACCCCGGCCACCCGACCCCCGACCATCCCGAGGGAGGACCGACACCGTGACGTACGAGGACATCGTCTACGACCGCGACGACACCGGCATCGTCACCATCACCATCAACCGGCCGGAGAAGCTCAACGCCTTCCGGGCCGAGACGGTGGAGGAGATGCTCGACGCCTTCCGGACGGCCTGGGCCGACCGGGGGTGCGGGGTCGTCATCCTGACCGGCGCCGGCGACCGGGCGTTCTCGGTCGGCGGCGACCAGTCCGCCCGGGGCGATGGCGGAGGGTACGGCGCCGGGCCAGGAGAGAACACGGCTCGGTCCGACCTGGGGATCGACGTCGAGGACCTCCACACCGTGATCCGCGACATCCCCAAGCCGGTCATCGCCGCCGTCAACGGGTACGCCATCGGCGGCGGGCACGTCCTCCACGTGATCTGCGACCTGACGATCGCCGCCGACACCGCCCGCTTCGGCCAGGTCGGCCCGAAGGTCGGCAGCGTCGACCCCGGCTTCGGGACGGCCTACCTGGCCCGGGTGGTCGGCCAGAAGAAAGCCCGTGAGATCTGGTACCTGTGCCGGCAGTACTCGGCCGAGGACGCCCTGGCCATGGGGCTGGTCAACGCCGTCGTCCCCCGGGAGCGGCTCATGGACGAGGCCCGGGCCTGGGCCGGCGAGATCCTCCAGAAGAGCCCCACCGCCCTCAAGCTGGCCAAGGCCAGCTTCAACGCCGACACCGAGAGCATCCGCGGCATCGCCGCCCTCGGCATGACCGGCCTGGCGCTGTACTACGACACGGAAGAGTCGGCCGAGGGCACGCGCGCCTTCCAGGAGAAGCGGGCCCCCGACTTCAACCGGTTCCGGAAATGACCCCGGCGGCGCCGGGGCCGGCGAGCGGGCGGCCCGTCGCCCTCGTCACCGGCAGCTCCCGGGGCATCGGACGGGCCACCGCCCTGCTCTTCGCCGAGCGCGGCTACGACGTCGCGGTGCACTACCGCCGGGAGGGCGAGGCGGCGGAGGCGGTGGCCAAGGAGGCCCGGGCCGCGGGCGCCGAGGCCCTGGTGGTGCAGGGCGACCTGCAGGACGGCGAGGTCCCCGGCCGGCTCCTGGCCGAGGTCGGCGACCGCTTCGGGCGGCTCGACGTGCTGGTGGCCAACGCCGCTTCGACTGCCTTCAAGCCACTGACCGACGTGACGGCCCGCCACCTCGACCTGACGATGCGGACGGTGGTGCAGTCCTTCCTGCTCCTCTCGCAGGGGGCGGTGCCGCTGATGGCGGGCCGGCCGGGGGCGATCGTGGCCGTCTCGGGCTTCGACTCCCTGCGGGTGGTGGCCAACCACGGCCTGCTGGGGGCGGCCAAGGCGGCTCTGGAGCAGCTCGTGCGCTACCTGGCCGTCGAGCTCGGCCCCAAGGACATCGCCGTCAACAGCGTGCTGCCGGGCTTCGTGGCCACCGACTCGGCCCGGCTGTGGGCCGAGACCAGCCACCCGGGCGGGTGGGAGGCGTTCGAGGCCGAGCGGGGCTCCACCCCGGGCAGCATCGTCGGCCCGGAGGAGATCGCCGGGATCATCGCCTTCCTGTGCAGCCCGGCGGGGCGCTGCATCCGGGGCCACAACCTGATCGCCGACGGCGGCGTCACCCTCCCGTTCGTGTAGCGCCGCCGCAATCGGGAAGCTTGGGGGTATGACCTTCCCGCTGCGCATCTTCACCGAACCCCAGCAGGGCGCCTCCTACGACACCCTCCTGGCCGTGGCCCAGGAGGCCGAGCGCCTCGGCTTCGACGCCTTCTTCCGTTCCGACCACTACCTGCGGATGGGCGGCAACCCGGCCGGACCCGAGGCCCTCCCCGGCCCGAGCGACGCCTGGATCACCCTGGCCGGCCTGGCCCGGGAGACGAGCCGCATCCGCCTCGGGACGCTGGTCACCTCGGCCACCTTCCGCCTCCCGGGACCGCTGGCCATCTCCGTGGCCAACGTGGACGCCATGAGCGGCGGCCGGGTCGAGCTCGGCCTCGGCGCCGGCTGGTTCGAGGAGGAGCACACCGCCTACGGCATCCCGTTCCCGCCCGTCGCCGAGCGCTTCGACCGCCTCGAGGAGCAGCTGGCCGTCATCACCGGCCTGTGGACCACCGAGGAGGGGAAGCGGTTCTCCTTCGACGGCACCCACTACCAGCTGACGGAATCGCCGGCGCTGCCCAAGCCCGTCCAGCGGCCCCACCCGCCGGTCATCGTCGGCGGCGGCGGCCCCAAGCGGACGCCGGAGCTGGCGGCGAGGTACGCGGCCGAGTTCAACCTGGCCTTCCAACCGGTCGACGCCTTCGCCGCCGCCTGCCACCGGGTGGCGGTCGCCTGCCAGGCCATCGACCGGGACCCGGCGACGATGACCCTCTCGGCGGCCCAGACCGTGTGCTGTGGCGCCGACGAGTCGGAGTTCGTCCGCCGGGCGGTGGCGATCGGCCGGGACCCGGTCGAGCTCCGCCGCGACGGCGCCGGCGGCACCCCCGACGAGGTGGCGGCGAGGATCATCGAGTATCGCAACGCCGGCGCCGACCGGATGTACCTCCAGGTCCTCGACCTGACCGACCTCGACCACCTCCGTCTGATCGCCGAGGCCGTCGTCCCCCTGCTGGCCTGACCCGCCGGGCGCTGGGGTCGCCGAGCCCTGCCCTCCCTTTGGGGTGCGCGATCCGTCCGATCCTGTCGGACGGATCGCGCATCCGGGCCGGCGGAGAACTCACTCCGCCCGGGTCGCCACCAGCAGGAACTCCGGATGGTCGATGTCCGGCGGACGGGCTGCGTAGTCGCCGGGCGTGACCGACCAGATGTGCTCCGGGCGCAAGCCGGCCGCCTCGGCCAGCAGCCGCAGCTCCCGGGGGGTGAAGCACGTCGTCCAGAGGTCGGCCGGCACCTCGACGCCGTCCTCGTTGCGGACGGCGGTGTGCTCGTGGTTCACGCCCCGCTCGGCGTCGAACGAGTCGGCCTCGCCGAGGAACCGGACCTGGAAGTAGGCCGAGAAGGCGGACAGCGCCAGCCGCCCGCCGAGCTTGAGCGCCCGGCCCATCCCGTGCAGGACGGCCCGGTCCTGGTCGAGCGCCGCGCCCTCGCCCGCCGCACCCTCGCCCGCCGCACCCTCGCCCGCCCCACCCTCGCCCGCCCCACCCTCGCCCGTCGGGCCCTCGCCCGCCGCGCCCTCGCCCGCCGCGCCGGCGGCGCCCGATTCTCCCGCTCCCGGGCCGGCAGAGAGCCCGAACGCGCCCTGGCAGAGCGAGATGACGGCGTCGAACTCGTTGTCAAAGCGCAGAGCCCGGGCGTCGGCCCGCTCGAAGGTGACGAGGGCACCCGCCGGCGCCCCTTCCCGGGCCAGGCCGACGAAGCGCTCGGAGATGTCGACGCCGACGACATCGAAGCCCCGGACGGCCAGGGCGTGGGCGTGGCGGCCCGGCCCGCACCCGACGTCGAGGATCCGGGCGCCGGGCGTCAGGCCGAGGGCATCGGTGAGGAAGTCGACCTCCTGGTCGGTCCCCTTCGTGAAGGAGTAGCGGAGGTAGGCGGACCCGAGATGGTCGGCGACGTCCTCGAACCAGTGCCGCCCATCGCTCATGGCCGGAGCTTCGCGCGCCGGCCCGGGCGAAGGCCCCTCAAGATCTCGGCACCGAACGTCCCGATCCAGCGGCACGATCGGTGCCGAGATCTTGAGGTCGGCACTAGCCTCCGGTCCCGCACCGACGACCGACGTGGGGGGCAGGGGTGGCGGAACATCTCCGGGAGCTGGCCGAAGCCGATCCCGACGGGCCGGCGGTCATCGACGAGTTCGCCGAGATCAGCCGGACGGAGCTCAATACCCGGGTCAACCGGCTGGTCCACGGCCTGCGGGCCGCCGGGGTGGGCCCGGGGGACGCCGTCGCCGTCCTGGCCGGGAACCGTCACGAGAACATCGAGGCCGTGATGGCCTGCGGCGTGTCGTCATGGGTCCTCGTGCCCCTCAACTGGCACCTGACCGCGGAAGAGATCGCCTACATCCTCAACGACTCTGGCGCCACGGCGTTGCTGGCCGACACGGAGTTCGCCGCCGTCGCCACCGAGGCCGTCAAGGAAGCACCCGGGGTCACCGTCCGCCTGGCCTTCGGCGGCGGCGCGCGTCCTGTGGCGGCTGACGCCGCCTCTGTCGGGGGGACACCCCCCGTCCCCCCGGGGGACGGGTTCGAGGCCTACGAGGACGTCCTGGCCGCCGCCTCACCCGACGAGCCGGCCGACCAGGCCAGCGGCACGTACATGTTCTACACGTCGGGCACCACCGGCCGGCCGAAGGGCGTGCGGTCGACGTCGTTCGCCGTCGGCATGCCGGTCTCCGTCCACACCATGCTGCTGGGGGGCCTGGCCGGGATGCTCCAGGTGCCCGACGGCGGCGTGTGCCTGGTCAACGCGCCGATCTACCACGGCGGCCCCTTCCTCTTCTCCATGCTGCCTGCCTACCGCGGCGCCACCCTGGTGGTCCGCCGCCGGTTCGACGCCGAGGAGATGCTCCGCCTCATCGACGAGTACCGGGTGACGACGGCCTACTCCGTCCCCACCCACTTCGTGCGGCTCCTCCGCCTCCCGGAGGAGACGAAGGCCGCCTTCGACGGCCGCAGCCTCAAGGCCGTGTTCCACACCGGCGCCCCCTGCGCCCCTGAAGTGAAACGGCAGATGCTGGAGTGGTGGGGCCCGGTGATCCACGAGCTCTACTCCGCCACCGAGACCGGTGGGTTGGGCTGCTTCGTGACCGGGGACGAGTGGCTGACCCGGCCCGGCACCGTCGGGCGGCCGCTGCCGGTGGTGTCGATCGAGATCGTCGGCGACGACGGCGCGGTCATGCCCGCCGGGGAGGCGGGCACCGTCTACGTCCGCAACCTGATCGGCGGCGACTTCTCCTACCACGGCGCCCCGGAGAAGACGGCCGAGGCCCACCGGGCGCCGGGGCTGATGACCGTCGGCGACATCGGCTACCTCGACGACGACGGCTACCTGTTCCTCTGCGACCGCAAGATCGACATGATCATCTCCGGCGGGGTGAACATCTACCCGGCCGAGATCGAGGCGGTGCTGGTCAACCACCCCGGAGTCCTCGACGCCGCCGTCTTCGGTATCCCCCACGACGAGTACGGCGAGGAGGTCAAGGCCGTGGTGCGGCCGGCACCGGGCCACGAACCGTCGGACAAGCTGGGCGCCGACATCCTCGCCTACGCCCGGGACCACCTGGCCCGCTACAAGGTGCCGCGCTCGATCGCCTTCACCGACGAGTTCCCCCGGACCGAGACGGGGAA
>JAUZEY010000193.1 GCA_030838785.1 Actinomycetota bacterium
ACGGCGACGCTCGACCCGTTGATGACCAGCGTCACGATCGGGAACATGAAGGCCATGATCCGCCCGGCCGACAGCGACGTGGCCGTCAGCTCGGCGTTGGCACCGGAGAACCGCTGCGTCTCCTGGCGCTCCCGCACGAAGGCCCGCACGACCCGGATCCCGGTGATCTGCTCCCGCAGCACCCGGTTGATGCCGTCGATGCGCTCCTGCATGACTCGGAACTGGGGGACCATCCGGGAGACGACGGCCGTCAGGGCGAGCACGAGGATGGGCATGCTCACCGCCAGCAGCCACACCAGCCCCGAGTCCTGGCGCAGCGCCATGATGGTGCCGCCGACCACCGTGACCGGGGCGGCCAGGGCGAACGTGGCGAACATCATGACCAGCATCTGGACCTGCTGGACGTCGTTGGTGATGCGGGTGATGAGCGACGGCGCCCCGAACCGGTTGACCTCCCGGGCCGAGAAGCCGGTGACCCGGTGGAAGAGGGCGTCCCGCACGTCGCGGCCGAAGCTCATGGCCATCTTCGAGGCGAGGTAGACGGCCAGGACGGCGAAGGTCAGCTGCACCACGGTCACGGCCAGCATGAGGCCGCCCGTGTGCCAGATGTAGCCGGTATCGCCCCGCATGACCCCTTTGTCGATCACGTCGGCGTTGAGGTAGGGGAGGTAGAGGGAGGCGATCGCCTGGACGGCCTGGAGCCCGACGAGCACGAGGAGCAGGCGCCGGTACGGTCGGAGATGCGTCCGCAGCAGTCTGACCAGCATGTTCCCTCCCCGTTCACGTCTCAGAGTGCCTCATTGCACTCAGTGCCAAGTTTAGAGGTATTCTCGGCACGTCGGCTACCGAAATAAAGGGGACATTTCGGATAGCGTCCGGACCTGACCACGATCCGACTGCGGGAGGTTTCACATGATCCAGGTTGCGGTGCAGTACCCCAGGGCCGAGGGCGCCAAGTTCGACATGGACTACTACACCAACAAGCACATGCCGATGGTCCAGGAGCGCTGCGGGGACGCCCTCAAGGCCATGACCGTCGTGCAGGGCATGTCCGGCGGGATGACGGGCCAGCCTTCGGCCAACGTAGCGGTCGGCACCCTGACCTTCGACTCGCTCGAGGCCTTCCAGGGCGCCATGGGCCCCCACATGGGCGAGATCATGGGTGACATCCCCAACTACACCGACATCACGCCCGTCCTCGAGATCAGCGAGATCAAGCTGTAGGGAGACTTCCATGGAGATAGGGCGCCGGGCGACGTTTTCCGGCATGGAGGAGTCGACGGCCGAGGACTGGGCCATCATCGGGAAGAGCTTCGTCGAGCACGGGCGGGGCCTGGCCGACCGGATCCTCGACCACCTCCGGCTGCTCGACGGTGACTTCGGCGGCTTCGCCGTCGACCGCCTGACCCACTCCCTCCAGACCGCCACCCGGGCCTTCCGGGCCGGCGAGGACGAGGAGTACGTCGTCTGCGCCCTGCTCCACGACATCGGCGACACGCTCGGCTCCTACAACCACGCCGACATCGCCGCCGCCGTCGTCAAGCCGTTCGTGTCGGAGGAGAACCACTGGATGGTGGAGCAGCACGCCGTCTTCCAGGGCTACTACTTCTTCCACCACCTCGGGATGGACCGGAACCAGAGGGAGCAGTTCCGGGGCCACCCGTCCTTCGAGCGGACGGCCCGCTTCTGCGAGGTCTACGACGCCCCGGCCTTCGACCCCGACGGCGAGACCCTGCCCCTCGACGCCTTCGAGCCGATGGTCCGCCGTCTCCTCGCCACCCCGAAGCAGACGCTCTATACCGGGATGAAGTAATTGCTCGGTGGTCGTGTCGCCGTGGTCGCCGGCGCCACTCGAGGGGCGGGACGGGGTATCGCCGCCGCGCTGGGCGAAGCGGGCGCCACCGTGATCTGCACCGGCCGCAGCAGCCGGGCCGGGAGCGACGACATCCGGTCCGACTACGACCGCCCCGAGACCATCGAGGAGACGGCCGAGATGGTCACGAGCCTGGGCGGAACCGGCGTCGCCTACCAGGTCGACCACCTCGAATCGGACCAGGTGGCGCGCCTGGCCGGGCGCATCCGCGACGACTACGGCCACGTCGACGTGCTGGTCAACGACATCTGGGGCGCCGAGGTCCTCAAAGGGGGGCCGGCGGAGTGGAACACCCCGATCTGGCGCCACGACCTCGAGGTCGGCCTGCGCATCCTGCGGCTGGGCGTCGAGACCCACCTCATCACCTCGCACCACCTGCTGCCCCTGCTGATCGACCGGCCGGGCGGGCTCCTGGTCGAGGTCACCGACGGCACCACGGCCTTCAATGCCAAGGAGTACCGGATCTCCGTCTACTACGACCTGGCCAAGGTGGCGGTCAACCGGTTGGCCTTCTCGCAGGGCCACGAGCTCGAACCCCACGGCGCCACCGCGCTGGCCGTCACCCCGGGATGGCTGCGGTCGGAGATGATGCTGGCCCTCTTCGGTGTCACCGAGGACAACTGGCACGATGCCCTCGAACCCGGCGCCGTGGAGGGATTCTCCGCCGCTCCCCCCGGCTTCGCCGCATCCGAGTCGCCGCGCTACGTCGGCCGGGGCATCGCCGCGCTGGCCGCCGATCCCGCCCGGGCCCGGTGGAACCAGCAGTCCGTCTCGTCGGCGGATCTGGCCCGGGAGTACGGGTTCACCGACGTCGACGGCTCCCGGCCCGACAGTTGGGCCAACTTTCACTGACCACGTCGGGCCCATCCTTCGCCGGCCCGGCTGAAGGCCGGACTGAACTGGCGCAGAGTGACCTCTTGCACTGAGTGACAGTTTGTCTTAGGTTCACGCCCTGTCCCGAAAAACCCCTTCGGGCGTGTTGGGGAGGGCGATCCATGGGCACTTCGCCGAAGCGCGGGCTGACAGTGGCGGTCCTGGCCGTAACGTTCTTCGGAACGACGGGAGTCAGGGCGGCCACGCCGAGCCCGTCGCCGGAGACGGCGGCCACCGTGCTGCTGTCGGTGGCCACCGATGGCACGCAGGCCAACGCCGACAGCTTCGCTCCCGCCGTGTCGGGCGACGGGTCGGCGGTGGCCTTCACCTCGCTGGCCACGAACCTCGCCGGCCCGGAGTCCGTCCCGACGATGAATGTCTTCGTGCACGACCCGCTGAGAGGTCAGACGACGCGTATCAGCGACTCTCCCGGCGGCGAACCGGCCGACGGGGACAGCACGAGCCCGGTGCTGTCCGGCGACGGCTCCGTGGTCGCCTTCGACTCCTTCGCCGACAACCTGGTCAGTGGCGACAGCAACGGCGCCTCCGACGTCTTCGTCCACGAGCGGGCCTCCGGCCGGACGACCAGGGTCAGCGTGGCCTCCGACGGCGCCCAGAGCAACGGGGGCAGCTTCAGCCCGTCGATCTCCGCCAACGGCCGCTTCGTCGCCTTCGCCTCCGACGCCACCGCGCTCGTCCCCGGCGACCACAACCGGGACGGCGACGTCTTCGTTCACGACCGCCAGACGGGCAAGACCACGCTGATCAGTGTCACGTCCGACGGGAAGCCGGCCAACGGCGACAGCTTCGCCCCGGCCATCTCGGCCGACGGCCGCTTCGTCGCCTTCGTCTCCCACGCCACCAACCTCGTGGGCGGCGACACCAACGGCGCCGCCGACGTCTTCGTCCACGACCGGGAGAACGGCCGCACCATGCGGGTCAGTGTGGGGTCGGACGGCGCCCAGGTCGACAGTGACTCCTTCGGCCCCTCGATCTCGGGGGACGGCCGGTACGTGGCCTTCGCCTCCGACGCCGGCAACGTCGTCCCCGGCGATATGAACGGGGCGTCGGACGTCTTCGTCCACGACGGCCAGACGGGCCGGACGGCGCTGGTCAGCGCCAAGGGCGACGGCCATCCGTCCGACCGGGGGAGCTCCAGCCCGGCCCTGTCGGCCGACTCCCGGGCGGTGGCCTTCGTCACCGACGGGGCGCTGCTCCCTGACGACACCAACAACACCGAGGACGTCTACGTCGCCGATCTCGCCACCGGCGCCCTGCGCCGGATGAGCCTCGCCTCGGACGGAACCGAGGGCAACCGCCCGAGCCTCACCCCGGCGGTGTCGGCCACTGGCACCGTGGTGGCCTTCGAATCGCTCGCCACCAACCTCGCCGTCGCCGATTCCAACGGCGCCGGCGACGTGTTCTGGCGGCGGTGACCGGCCCGCCCCCGATGAGTTTCCGGCGGGACGATCGTCAGGGGCGGTAGACATCTGGCGTACCGACGACAGGAGCCGCCTCATGCCCCGCATCACGCCCAACCTCTGGTTCGACACCGAGGCCCTGGAAGCCGCCGAGTTCTACTGTTCGATCTTCCCGAACTCGGAGATCACCGCCGTCACCCACTACACCGAGGGGTCGCCGGGGCCGGTCGGCTCGGTGATGACGGTGACCTTCCTCCTCGACGGCCAGGAGTACACCGGCATCAACGGCGGCCCCCAGTTCTCCTTCAGCGAAGCCGTTTCCCTGCTCGTCAACTGCGCCGACCAGGCCGAGGTGGACTACTACTGGGACAAGCTCTCGGCCGGTGGCGAAGAGAGCGTGTGTGGCTGGCTGAAGGACCGCTACGGGCTGTCGTGGCAGGTCGTGCCCAGCGGCTGGGAGCAGATCCTGACCGAGCCCGACCAGGAGCGCGCCGCCCGGGTGATGCAGGCCGTCCTCGGCATGAAGAAGCTCGACCTGGCCGCCATCCTGGCCGCCGCCGACGGCGCGGCCTGACGGGCGGCGGCCGCCGGGCGCGCCGTTAGCCTGGCCGTCGTGGCCGAGGGTCGCATCTACAGCGTCGGGTATGAGGGGTTGACAGTCGGCGGGCTCGTCGAGCGACTCCAGCAGAGCCGGATCCACGAGCTCGTCGACGTGCGGGCCAATCCGTTCAGCCGCAAGCCCGGCTTCTCCAAGAAGCGGCTGGCCGCCTCGCTGGAGGCGGCCGGGATCACGTACCGCCACGAACCGTTGCTGGGCAACGCGTTCCGGGACGTCGAGGACTTCGGCACGGCGATGGACCTGATGCGGGAACACCTCGCCGCCGGCGAGCCGGCCGAGGCCGTGGCCTGGCTGGTCGACCTGGCCACCAACCGGCGCATCGCTGTCCTGTGCCTGGAGAGCGACCAGCGCCGCTGCCACCGCCACGTCGTCCTCGAAGCGGCGGTGGCCCGGGAACCGGCGCTCGACGTCCTCCCACTGCACTGAAGCCCTCGACCCGCGTACGACCGGGGTGTCGGCTGCGCCAGCCAGCGCAACAGGTTGCGGCCGAGGGCCGTTTCCATGTGCGTCGACCGCTTCGGGACACCCTGGATGGTCAGCGCCGAAGCACCGGCCTAGGCTCCCGCTCCGTCGGACGGCGGCGGGAGAGGCGATGGCGGGCGAGCGGGGTGTCGACGATCCGGTTCACGACGATGACGAGCCGGTGGAGAAGGCGGGGCTGAGGAATGCCTGGGGGCGGGTCAACGTCGCCTACGACGACATGTGGGCGGAGCGGACCGCCCACCTCACCGGCCGGGGACTCGACCTTCTCGCCCCCGAGCCGGACTGGGACGGCCTCGACATCGCCTGCGGCCCGGGGCTGACCACCGCGGCGCTGGCGGAACGCCTTCCGTCGGGGCGCACCCTCGGGGTCGACTTCGCCGAGCCGATGATCGAGCGGGCCCGGGAGCGCTTCTCCAAACCCGGCATCGAGTTCGCGGTCGATGATGCCGAGCGCCTCTCCCAGCCGACGGGGACGTTCGGCGCGGTCACCTGCAGCATCGGGCTCATGTACTGCTATGACGCCCGGAGCGCCCTTCAGCACATGGCCCGGGTCCTCAGTCCCGGAGGTCGGCTGATGGTCATGGTCTGGGGCCGGGCTCCGAAGGTCTGGTGGAGCCCGGTGATCGAACTGATCGAAAGCCGCGCCGAGTACTTCGCCAGCGTCTGCCCGATGATGTTCTTCTACGGGCTACCCGGCGTGCTGGGACGAATGGTGGCCGAGGCCGGCCTCACCGTCGCCAACGACGAAGCCGTCGACGAGTTCATGGTCTTCCCGTCCGTCGAGAAGGCCGTGGACGCCGCGATCCTCGGGGGTCCCCTGGCCGGGCTCTACACCAACCGCCTCGGCCCCGAACAGCAACACGACGTCCGCCGGCTCCTCACGGAGCACATCTCCGGACTCGCACACGCCAGGGACGGCGAGCTCCTGCTCCCCGCCGAGGCCAGGATCGTCGTCGCCGAAAAGAGCGCCCTCGACGGCTGAGGCGACCCCGGCAACCTGAACGGCCGCCCCCGGTGGCGAGAAAGTTCTGATGAGAATCCCAGGTTGCGGCGCGACCTTGGTCGGTATGGCACGTCGCAACGCACTTCGGGTGTGGGCCGTTCCCGTAGCCGCCATCGTCACGGTCGTCGGAGCCGGCACGGTTCCGGGCTTCCTGGCCCGGGCCGGCGCCGGAACACCCGACCTCCCGCCGCTCTCGCCGGCGGAACTCCTCGCCAAAGCGGGCAGCGCCCAGTTCGTCCCCTTCTCGGGCACGGTCCGGTTGACCTCCGACCTCGGCCTTCCGTCGCTCGGTGGGCTCGGTGGAACGTCCGGCACCGTCACCGACCTGCTGTCCGGCGTCCACGACGCCAACGTGTGGGTGGGAGGGCCCGACCAGATCCGGATCGCCCTCCCCGCTCCGCTGGCGGAGACCGCCTGGATCCGCAACGGCAACGACGTGTGGGCCTGGGACAGCTCGGCTCAGCAGGTCGTCCACGCCTCGATTCCCGCCGGACATGACGGCGCCGGCGGCGCGGCGGACGAAACCACCGCTTCGCCCGTCCCCGACCCGACGAGGGAGACCCCGGCGGACTTCGCCCAGGCTCTGCTGGACAAGGTCACGCCGACCACGGCCGTCAGCGTCGACGCCTCCCGGTTCGTGGCCGGGCGGCCCGCCTACGAGCTGGTCATCTCGCCCCGCAGCTCGACGTCGACGATCGGCACCGCCAGCCTGTCCATCGACGCCGCCACCGGTCTTCCCCTCGACGTCCGCATCACGCCCCGCGACTCCGCCACCCCGGCCTTCGAGTTCGGCTTCACCCATATCGACCCGGCCGCCCCGGCCGCCTCGAACTTCAGCTTCACGCCTCCACCGGGAGCCACGGTGGTGCAGGCGACCGACCCGTCGGCCCTGCTGAGCCCCGGCCTCGCGGGCCGGTTCCAGCGCCGGTCGGGCCAGGAACCCGGTCCGGGCGGGGATCTCACCCCCACGCCCGACGGCGTCGCCACTTCGCCGGCCGCTCCGCCGGTCACCGTCATCGGAACCGGTTGGGACAGTGTGGCGATCGTCTCCGGTCAGTCGCTGCCCCAGGGAGTGAGAGGATTCCTCGACGGCGCCACCCCGGTCACTCTCGCCAACGGTGCCACCGGCCGGCTGATCACCACCCGCCTGGTCAACGTGCTCGTGCTCGACGACGGCCGCCTGGCCGTCGGCGCGGTGACCCCGGAGGCGCTCGAACATGCCGTCGCCGGTCGTTGAGGTGCGGCGGGCCGAGGCCCGCCCGATCGACGGTGAGCCGGACGCCGGGAAACGGCCCGGCTTCGCCATCCGGACCGAGGGTCTGACCAAGCGGCTCGGCGGCGTCGACGTCGTCGACCGGCTCGACCTGTCCGTGCCGGCCGGATCGGTGTTCGGGTTCCTCGGTCCCAACGGATCGGGGAAGACCACCACCATCCGGATGTTGCTCGGGCTCATCGAGCCGACCGCCGGGACGGCCACGGTCCTCGGCCGGCCCATGCCCGACGACGCCCTCACCGTCCTCCCGGCCATCGGCGCCCTCGTGGAGGGCCCGGCCTGGTATCCGTGGCTCACGGGGCGGCAGAACCTGCTGCGCATGGACGCCGCCGGTCCCGCCCGGGGCCGGTCCGACCGTACGGCGCACATCGACACGGCGCTCCAGCGGGTCGGCCTCACCGCCGCCGCCCACAAGAAGTACCGGGCCTACAGCCTCGGGATGCGCCAACGGCTCGGCCTCGCCAACGCGCTGGTCCGGCCCCGTGAGCTCCTGATCCTCGACGAACCGACCAACGGGATGGACCCCCAGGGCACCCGGGAGATCCGCCACCTCATCCGCGACATCGCCGCCGAGGGCACCACCGTGTTCCTGTCGAGCCATCTCCTGAGCGAGATCGCCCAGATCTGCACCCACGCCGCGGTCATGAACCTCGGGCGGATCGTGGCCCAGGGATCCCTCGAGGAACTCCAGGCGGCCACCGTCAGCCAGGTCCGGGTGGACACCGACGACGTGACCCTCGCCGCCGACACGCTCCGCCGCTGCGGCCTGTCCCCGGTCACCGGCGACCGGACCGTCACTGCCGACTTCGACGGCCGTCCGCCCGAAGAGCTGTGCCGGGTGCTGGTGGAGGCCCGCGTCCGCGTCGCCGGATTCGTCGTCGAACGCCCGTCGCTCGAAGACACCTTCGTGGCGCTGACGGGGGAGGGCTTCGATGTGGCGCGCTGAGCTGGCCCATCTCTTCCGCCGCCGGCGGGTCCACGCCCTGCTGGTCGTGCTGGCGCTCGTACCGATCGGGATCGCCGTGGCCGTGCGCCTCTCAGGCCATGCGGGCCACGGCGACGGACCCCAGTTCCTCAACCAGGTCACCAACAACGGCGTGTTCGCCGCCATGGTGGCGCTCACGGTCACGCTGCCGGTGTTCCTCCCCCTGGCCATCGCCGTGGTCGCCGGCGACGCCATCGCCGGCGAGGCGAGCCTCGGCACGTTGCGCTACCTGCTGGTCGCGCCCGTCGGGCGCGGCCGCCTCCTCGCCGCCAAAGCGGTCACGGTGATCGCCTTCTGCCTGGTGGCCACCCTCACCGTCACCGTCGCCGGACTGGCCATCGGCGCAATCCTGTTCCCGATCGGCCGGGTCACAACCCTGTCGGGGACGACCCTTCCGCTGTCGGCCGGGATGGTCCGCATCGCCGCCGCCGCCGGCGTCGTCAGCCTGTCGCTCCTCGGGCTCGCCGCCATCAGCTTCTTCATCTCGACCCTCACCGACGTCGCCGTCGGAGCCATGGCCGCCACCCTCGGGGTGCTCGTGCTGTCCGGCCTCCTCGACTCCGTCCCCCAGCTCGGGGCCATCCACCCCTGGCTCTTCACCCACCACTGGCTCACCTTCGGCGACCTGCTCCGCTCACCGGTCAGCTGGACGGGCATCAGAGCCAACCTCTTCCTCCAGGCCGGCTACGTCCTCGTCTTCGGCAGCGCCGCCTGGGCCCGCTTCACCCGCCGGGACGTGCTCGCCTAACCCGTTTCGAGAGCCTTGAGCCCGTCAGTAGAGCGGCGAGGCCGGCCTCGAACTGGCCGTCACCGGACGCGGTCGGAAGCTCGGCGAGAACCAGCTCCGCGAGGGCGTCGACCAGGTCGGCCTTGCACGCAGGCCCCATCGACGAATTCCTCCGGGTGATCCGCCCCCCGTGGCGCTAATTGAAGTCAATGCTTACATAAGCCTCTGCGGGTATCCCGCAGATGCGTTACGGATCGGCGGCGCGTTCGGGGAATATCGGTCGGTACGGAAAGTCCGGTAGGCTGCGGCGGCGGTTTCGGCAAGAAAGGGCCTGTTCGCCCGAGTATTCCGGGATGGTCACCATTGCGCTGTATGGGGGGATGTCTCACCGGTCCAGCCGGCAGTGGTCGGCGGTCCCAGAGCCATTTAGCCCATTCACCATCGAGACATTGATCGGTGCCGGCGAGCGGGACGCTCCGTCAAACGTGGAGCCGGCCCACCGATCAGCCGAAGGAGTCAGCCCATGACGGGAGCCCGGACACGCCCCACCGTTGTGTGCCTAGCCCTGGCCATCGCCGCGGTCGGCGCGGCGGTCGGCGGTGCGCCCGCGGCGCAGGGCCGGGCCGTCCGAGGGGACGGCCCCCCGACGAACGTCATCGTCCAGGGCGTCTCCCGCCAGTCCGCCGCCGCCGCGGTGGGACGCCACCGCGGCGGGGTGGTGCGGGACCTTCCCATCGTGAACGGGGTGGCGGCCCGTGTGCCGCGGTCCGCCCTGGCCGCCCTGGCCGCCGATCCCGGCGTGCGGGCCGTCAGCCCCGACAGTCCGATGGCCGTGCAGGCCGACGCCTCGCCCGTCCACGACGCCAGTGCGGTCTTCCCCAAGGTGGTCGGCGCCGACCGCGTCTGGAAAGACGGGTGGCAGGGTGCGGGTGTGGGGGTGGCTCTCATCGACACCGGGATCGCCAAGGTGGGTGACCTGTCCGGCCGGGTGAGGAACGGCGTCGACCTCACCGACGAGGGCGACCCCTACCTGGATTCGTTCGGCCACGGCACGTTCGTGGCCGGGATCCTGGCCGGCGACGGCCACGCCTCCGGCGGCGCCAACAGTGGCATCGCCCCCCGGGCGGACCTGATTCCGGTCAAGATCGCGGGCCGCAGCGGTGCCAGCGACGTGAGCCACATCCTGGCCGCCATCCAGTGGGTGGTGTCGTTCCGGGACAAGTACGGGATCCGCGTCCTCAACCTGTCACTGGGTACCGACTCGACGCAGAGCTACCTGCGCAGTCCGCTCAACTACGCCGTGGAGCGCGCCTGGGATGCCGGCATCGTGGTGGTCGCGTCGGCGTCGAACAGCGGCCCCGCCCCCAAGACGGTGGCCAAGCCCGGCGACGATCCCCTCGTCATCACCGTGGGGGCTGTCGACGACCAGGCCACCGTCACCCGCGACGACGACGTCATGGCCGGCTTCTCCGGCGTCGGCCCCACCGCCGCCGACGGCCTGGACAAACCCGATCTCGTGGCCCCCGGCCGATCGGTCCTCGGGCTGCGCGCCCCCGGGTCGGCGGTCGACGACGCGAACCCGAACTCCCGGGTCGGCTCGGACTACTTCCGGGGCTCCGGGACGTCGTTCTCGGCCGCCGTCGTTTCCGGTGCCGCCGCCCTTCTCCTCAGCAAGGAGCCGGGGTTGACGCCCGACCAGGTGAAGTACCGGCTCACCTCCACCGCGGCGCCGGGGCCGGTCGGGCAGCTCAACGTGGACGGCGCCGGCTGCCTCGACGCCTACCGCGCCGCCACCACCGGGACGCTCACCGCGGCCAACAGCGGCATCGCCCGGTCCCGGGGCCAGGGCGCGTTGCGCCTCGACCGGGGAAGCCTCGACGTCGCCATCGGCGACGGGACGGACAAGGAACGTCTCGGCGGCGAGCGGACGGCCCAGAAGAAGGCGTGGAACCCCGGGGAGTACCGGGGGCAGCCCTGGAACAGCAGCCGCTGGTACGCCAGCCAGTGGGCCAGCAGCCGGTGGTACTCGACCCGCTGGTACGGCACGGACTTCGCCAGCAGCCGGTGGTACTCCACCCGGTGGTACGGGAACCGCTGGTACGCCACCGCCTGGGAATAGCCCCGGCGCAGGAGGAGCATGCCTCTCCCCACATCGGTGCGGGTGGCGGTTTCGGTGGCCGCGACCACCGGTCTCGCCGGCGCCGCGGCGACGGTGGCCCTCGCCCGACACGAAGGACTCGGTCCCCTCCCGCTGCTGGGGGCCTTCGCGGTCGTGCTCGGTCTCAGCTGGACCTTTCCGCTCCTCGTCCTGCGCCAGGAGGAAACCGAGGCCTACCAGCCCGACGAGGCGTTCTTCGTCGCCATGGCGATCGTCCTGCCGCCCGCCGGCGTCGTGACCGCCTTCGCCATCGGCTCGGTGGCCAGCCAGGTGCTCCGGCGCCGCCCACCCACCCGGATCGCCTTCAACAGTGGACAGGTTCTGGCCGCCACCGCCGCCGCGCTGGCCACCGACCGGCTCCTGCAGGACGCCGGCGTTCCCGAGACGGTGGCGGTCTGTGCCGCCGCCGGCGTCTTCCTGTCCGCCACCGGCATCGCCGTCTCCGCCGTCATCGCCCTCACCGAGGACCGACCCTTCCTCGCCGCCCTCCTCGACGGGTGGGGCACCCGGCTCCTGGTGGGCGGGGCCGGCATCTCGCTCGGCGTGCTGGCCGGAACGGGAGGGAGGGACCGCCCCGCCGAACTCGTCTTCGCCCTACTCCCCATGGCCGTCCTCCAGACGGTGCTGCGGGGCTGGCTCCTGGCCCGGCAGGACCGCCAGCGGATGGACGGCCTCCTCCGGGCCGCCCTCGACGCCCACGCCTCGGTGAGCCCCCCGGAGGTCCAGGCCGCCGTCGAACGGGCCGCCGCCGACCTCCTCCGGTGCCGTCGGGCCCGTATCGCCGAGTGGCCGGCGGCGAACGGCGAGCTCGGCGCGGCCATGCCGGCCGGCGACGGCACCCCCCGCTGGCTGGTGGTCTCCGAGCGCCGGGGTGTGGAGCCCTTCACCAGCCAGGACGCCGCCCTCCTGGACGCCATCGCCGCGCTGGCGGCGACGGCCCTCGACAACGCGGCACTGGTCGACCAGATCCGCCACGAGGCGCTCCACGACCCGCTCACCGGGCTGGCCAACCAGTTGCTGCTCAGCGACCGGCTGGCCCTCGCCCTCCAGCAGTCCCGGCGGACCCTCACCGAGACCGCCGTCCTTGTTCTCGACCTCGACCGGTTCAAGAAGGTCAACGACGGTCTCGGCCACGAGGCCGGCAACCAGGTCCTCCGCCAGGTGGCCGAGCGCCTGGGGCGACACACCCGGCCCGGCGACACCGTCGCCCGCATGGGCGGCGACGAGTTCGTCATCTGCGCCCCCGGCCTCCAGTCCTCCGACCAGGGTCGCATGCTGGCCGAACGGCTCCTCGGCGCGTTCGCCGCCCCTTTCGTCATCGACCGCCGGGAACTCTTCGTCAGTCCCAGCATCGGCGTCGCACTCCACCCGCGAGATGGCGCCACCCCCGAGGAGCTGCTGAAGCACGCCGACCGCGCCATGTACGGCGCCAAGGTGCGGGGCCGCAACACCTACCAGATCCACACCGTGCCGCCGTCCGGCGGCCATGACCGCCTCACGCTCGAGGCGCACCTGCACCGCGCCATCGAGCGGGAAGAGCTCGAGCTCGCCTATCAGCCCCAGATCGACCTGGCGACCGGCGCCGTCGTGGCCGTCGAGGCCCTGGCCCGCTGGACGGACCCCGAGCTCGGACGGGTGGGGCCCGACCAGTTCATCCCCTTGGCCGAAGACAGCGGCCTGATCGTG
>JAUZEY010000249.1 GCA_030838785.1 Actinomycetota bacterium
GGCGGGGGCTCCGCCCGACGCCCTCGCAGGATCATGGGCCCTCAGCATCCACGACGCCGCCAGCGGCCTGTCCCACGATTCCGTCATCGGGAGCGGGGCCATCCCCGACTACTGGCAGCAGCTCGACGAGATCGACCCGTAGTAGTCCTTTTGCGGATCACGCGTTCTCGGGGGTCGACATGAACGAGATGCGGCCCGTCCGCTGGCTCAACGATCGAGCTTTCAACTCGCCGGTCGAAGCCCACGCCCAGTGACCGCGACGAACGGCTGTGCGCCACGTGGGACCGTCAGCGGCCGCGACGTCTGTGGTCTTTTTGTGGTCTGCGCGTGGTCTGCAGCGCTCCGGACGCGAGGCAGGGCCGGTAAAAACCGACCCTGACCTGCATCGTTACCAGTCGGGACGGCGGGATTTGAACCCGCGACCTCAGCGTCCCGAACGCTGCGCGCTGCCAAGCTGCGCTACGTCCCGAGGAGGACGAGTCTAGCCGACCTCTTCTTGCGGTCCCGAAGGGGTTTCCGGGGGCGGCTCGGCGGCCCGGCGGCGCTCCTCTTCGGCGGCCAGGAGGGTCTTGACCGTCCGGCGGAGGGTGCCGGGGTCGATCGGCTTGACCAGCATGGCGTCGGCGGCGGAACGGCGGGCCAGGAAGCGGTCGGCCTCCCGGTCGAGAAGGATCAGGATCGGCACGTGGGGCAGGCGGCCGCCCGACTCCTCGAGCCGGAGGTCGAGGGCGACGGCCATGCCGCCCATGTTGGCGATCTGGAGGTCGACGACGACGAGGTCGGGGTGCCGCTCCTCGACGACGTTGCGGACGTCGCGGCCCCGTTCGACCTCGATGACCTCGAAGCCCGGCCCGCACAGGGCCGCCCGGACGTGGTCCCGGACCCAGTTGGCGTCGCTGGCCACGAGGACGGTCGGCATCGGGGCGCAGGCTACCCGGCGGCCGCCGCGCCGCCCGAAGCGCCTGCCAGCAGGTAGCGGCCGACCTCGCTCAGGCTGGCGATGTCGCACACCTCGACGCCGAGCATCGGCACCCGCACCACCGGCACCGCCCCGACCGACCACTCAAGCCCCTCCAGATGGCGGCGCTCCCGCTTGGCCAACTCGACGAAGTCGGCCAGGTTGGCGTAGAGCTCGCCCAGCCGGCGGGCGGCGTCGGGGTCCCCGGTCGCCTCCCGGCCGTCGGCCAGCGCCCGGCTCCGGTCCCGCAGCCCGTCGGGCTCCTCGGCGCCGAATTCGGGGTGGATCCGGTTCACGACCAGCCCGTTGACCCGCAGCCTTGCGCCCTCCAGCCGGTCGGCGAAGTAGGCGGCCTCGGAGACCGCGTCGCGGGCGGGGGCCGTCACCAGCACGAACGCCGTGCCTTCGTCGGAGAGGAGCTCCAGCACCCGGTGGGCCCGTTGGCGGAACCCCTCTTCCATGCCCTCGAACGCTTGGAAGAAAAGCACGAGGTCCTCCACCACCTCCGTCCCGATGACTTTGGACACCGTGCGGAAGAAGGCCTGGAGGGCCAGGTTGGCGACCCGGAACGACGCCCTGGTCGGCGCCATCACCAGCCGGAAGACCTTGTTGTCGAGCAGCCGGGTGAGCCGGGCCGGGGCGTCGAGGAAATCCAGTGCGTTCCGGGTCGGCGGGGTGTCGATCACGATGAGCTCGTAGCCGCCCTCGTCGTGCAGCTCGTGGAGCTTCTCCATGGCCATGTACTCCTGGGTGCCGGCCAGCGCCCCGGAGATGTTGCGATAGAAGCGGTTCTCGAGGATCCGCTGCCCCTGGATCGGGTCGGCCGAGTACTTGAGCACGAGGTGGTCGAAGGTCGACTTGGTGTCGAGCATGAGGGCCGACAGGCGGCCGCCGGGCGGGGCGGTGCCGTCCGGGTCCCAGACCTCCCGGCCGATCTCGTGGGCGGTGTCGGACAGCGCGTCGAGGCCGAGGGCGTTGGCCAGCCGCTTGGCCGGGTCGATCGTCACCACCACGGCGTTGCGGCCCCGGCGGGCCCCGGCCAGGGCGAGGACGGCGGCGGTGGTCGTCTTCCCCACCCCCCCGCTGCCGCAGCAGACGATGATCGGCTTCCGGCCGGCCAGTTCGGCGAGCGGCCCGTCGGGCTCGGCGGTCCCGCCGGCCGCCGGTTCGGGATCGCCTTCGGGAAGGGTCACGCGTCGACCGGGTGGGCGCCGACCCCGGCGGTGAGGGCGTCGGCCAGGACCTCGAGCTCGGCCCGCCCGATGTCGCACGAGAACAGGAACGGCAGCACGACCTGCGGCAGGCCGGGCCGCTCGGCCAGACGGGCCAGCTGCTCCTCCTGCAGCCGCCGGCGGCCCGTGACGAAGCCCGCCGCCCGGGCGAGGTGCTCCAGGTCGCCGTCGGGCACGGCCACCCCGGCCTGCTCCGCCACCGCTCGGATCTCGCCCGGGGAGACCATCTCCTCCAGGGGGCGCTCGGGGTAGAGGCCGTTGACGACGAGCGGGCCGAGCGTCAGGCCGATCCGGTCGATGAACGTCTCGGCGGTCTCGGCCGTCTCGTTGACCGGGGTCTCCTCCGGCAGGGTGACCAGGAGCACCTGGGCCCGGTCGGGGTCGGACAGCATCTCGGTGACCTCGACGGCCTGGGTGAGCACCGGGCCGACCCGGACGGCGTCGAGGAGTCCCTTGGGGGAGAGCAGGAAGCTGACGGCGTGTCCGGCGGCGGGACCGTCGACCACGATCACGTCGGCCGCCCGGGCGCGCTGGAGGGCCTTCACCTTCCCGAGCACCAGGATCTCCTTCATCCCCGGGACGGCGGTGGCCACGATGTCGAGCGCCCCGGAGTTGACGAGGCGCTTCGACATCCGCCCGAGACCGTGGGTCTCGAGGTACTCGATGAGGGCCTCGTCGGCGGCCAGCGGCAGTACGGTGACCCCGGGATAGACCTCGACCTCGCCGCTCAACGACTCGTAACCGAACATCGAGGCGAGTCCGGACTTGCCCTCCAGCTCGATCAGCAGCACCTTGCGCCCCACCCGGGCGGCGGCCACGGCCAGGGCAGCGGCGGTCGTCGTTTTGCCCACTCCGCCCTTCCCCGCCACGATGATCACCCGGGACGAGGAGCACCACTCGGCCAGCTCCATCGCCCCTCATGCTAGAGACCCCCAATGCGACGACCGCTCTTTGCCCTCGTAATGCTGTTCTCCGTGGCCCTCTCCTGGGCCACGCCGTCCGGCGCGGTCGAGGTCGCCAAGGCCGGTGAGCGGCACATGGAGGTCGTCCAGGTCGAAGGGGCCGTCGACCCGGTGGTGGCCGACCTGATCAAGGGCTCGCTGCGACGGGCCCAGACCAACGGCGCCACCGTCGTGATCCTCCAGATCGACTCCCAGGGCGCCCTCGACACGGATCCCCTGCAACTGATCGACGCCGTCCGGACCTCGAAGGTGCCGGTCGTGGCCTGGGTCGGCCCGGGGAAGGCCACCGCCCGGGGCGCGGCCGCCGCGCTCGTGACCGCGTCGTCGTTCTCGGCCGCGTCGCCAGGGGCCTCCGTCGGCCCGATGGGCCCGCTCCGCCTCGACGGGAAGCTGTCGAGCGACGGGGTCGTACTCCACCAGATCCCGGGGATCCCGCCGTTGGCCGGGTCCCGGACTGAGTTCAGGTTCACTCACCTCACGGGTCGGTTCTCGGGCAAGAAGGCCGCCGAAGCCGGCCTCATCGACGCCGTCGCCCCGACGCTCGGCGACGTCATCGTGGCCCTCAACGGCAAAGATGTGCCCACGGCCGCCGGGCCCGTCCGCCTGTCGACGGCCAAGCAGTTCGATACCAAGGCCGGGCCCCGACAGACGGCCGACCAGCCGGTCAGCTTCATCAAGTTGGGAACGTTCGCATCCGTCCAGCACTCGCTGACAAGTCCGTCGGTGGTGTTCCTGTTGTTGATCGTGGGGCTGTCGCTCATGGTCTTCGAGTTCTTCACCATCGGCATCGGGCTGGCCGGGATGGTGGGGGCGGCGGCCGTGGCCGGGGCGCTGTTCGGGTGCTCCCACCTGCCAGTGAATATGTGGGCTCTGGGGCTGCTGTTGCTGTCGACGTTCGGGTTCGCGGTCGACGTGCAGGCCGGCCATCAGGGGTTCTGGACGGGCGTCGGCGCCGTCGGCCTGCTCGCCGGTGCCCTCAAGCTGTTCGGGGGCTCGACGGCCCTCGACGTGCCGTTGTGGCTGGTCGGGCTGATCTTCGTCGGGCAGATCGTCTTCATGCTGGGAGGCATGACGGTGGCGGTGCGGAACCGTTTCTCGATCCCGACCGTCGGCCGCGACTCGATGATCGGCGAGCTCGGCGAGGCCCGCACCGACCTCGATCCCGACGGGGTCGTCACCGTGCGGGGCGCCCCCTGGCGGGCCCGGACGGGCCGGAACCGGCCGGTCACCGCCGGCGGGCCGATCCGGGTCGTGGCTGTCGACCGCCTGGTGCTCGAAGTCGAACCGGGGGACGCCGCCGCCGGGGTGTGAAGGCTCTGTTGCCGAGAGTCGTTCGACCCTTGTCCCCGGTGACCGGTCGAGATAGTTTCCGCCGGCGAGTCGACGGGACCCCGCCACCGTCGGGCGGCATTCGAAAGAGGAACCATGTTCGGGAGCGCGCGGACGCTCGAAGAGGTCTGGCAGCTCCGCGCTGCCTGCCGGGGGCCGGATGCCTCCCTGTTCTTCCCCCCCAGCCACTTCGAGCGCAAAGACGAGAAGGAATTCCGCGAGGAGCGGGCCAAGGCCATCTGCAAGACCTGCTCGGTGCGGCGCGAGTGCCTCGACTACGCGCTGCGGATCCGGGAGCCCCACGGCATCTGGGGCGGGCTGAACGAGATCGAACGGAAGACGAAGCTGTCCGCCCGAGCCGGCTGAGCCGTGCGGTCAGCCCCCCAGCCGGGGGCCGGGGAACCGTTCGTCGCCCCGGCGCCGGGTCACGCCTTCGGCATCGAAGCGGGCCAGGATGGCCAGCACGTACTTCCGGGAGGATCCCAGCAGGTCCCGGGCCTGAGACACCGTCAGCGAACCGTGACGTTCGAGGCCCTGGCGGACGATCTGGCGCGCCTTCTCCACGGCGGCGACCGTGAAGATCGTGCCGTCGAGGTCGAGCAGGAGGCCCTCCCGGACCAGGCCCCGGACGATCTCCGGTGACCCCCCGACCTCGGCCGGAGCCGGGGGCGAGAAGGGGACGGCGTCGAGGGCGGCCAGCAGCCGTTGGGCCTCGGGTTCGCCGGCCACCCGCCCCCGGTGGGAGGCCAGCCGGGCCCGGCCCTGCTCGACGACGAGGCCCTCGGTGCCGTCGAGGGCGGCCCGGGCCCGGGCGGCGTCGAGGTCGAGGGCGGCGGCGAGGGCGGGAAGGTCGAAGCCTGGTTCGAGCGGCTGCCGGCGGTGGTGGTCGGCGACGAACTCCAGGGCTTGGCGCCGGAGGTCGTCCAGCGTCGCCGCGGCAACGAGGTGCTCCCCGGCGGGACGGGCGGCGCCGGAGCGCACGAGGTCCCCGGCCAGCTGTTTCGCCTCGTCCGGCCCGGCCCCGGCCAGCGGCCCGATCTCCGACGGGCGCAGCCACGGCCGTCCGGCCAGGATCCGGGGTCCGACGGCCAGCGGCAGCCGGTCGGCGGCCAGCCGGGCCCGGCCGACCGGTGCGACGTCGAGGACCTCGGCCCCGCCGACCGTCATCTGGCTCCCCGAATCCCGCAGAACAACCCGGTCGCCGGGCTGGAGGGGCAGGGGAACGTCGAGCCGGAGCCGCCCGTAGGTCGGGTCGGACGGGATGAGGCGGAGGCGGACGTCGTGCTCGCCGGACCCGATGTAGGCCTTGTAGGCCCCGTGGCGGAGGTCGACGTCGGGCAGGGCGGTGAGGGCGGCGTCCACGACGGCGGTCAGGGCCCACTGGTCGGGCAGAACGAGCGCCGAACCGCGGGCGAGCTCGGTGTGGTCCACACCGGCCAGGTTGAGGGCGACGCGCCGGCCGGGGCCGGCCCCGGCCAGCTCCTCGTGGTGGCTCTCGATGTGCCGGACCCGGGCCCGTTTCCGGCCGGGGAGGATCACGACCTCAGCGTCGAGGGGGAGGGTGCCGCCGGCCATCGTGCCGGTCACGACGGTGCCGGCGCCCTTGGCGGCGAAGACCCGGTCGACCCAGAGCCGGGGCCGCCCCCGGTCGGCGGCCAGGGGCGCGGCCGCCAGCATCGAATCGAGTGCGACCCGGAGCTCGGGGAGGCCGCGACCGGAGCGGGAGTCGACGGCCAGCACGTCGGTCGGAGCGAAGGAGGAGGCCGCCGCCAGCCGCTCGTCGACCTCGAGGCGGGCCAGTTCCAGGAGGTCTTCGTCGACGAGGTCGGCCTTGGTGATCACGGCGAGACCATGGCTGATACCCAGGAGATCGAGGATCCGCAGGTGCTCCTCGCTCTGGGGCATCCACCCCTCGGTGGCCGCCACCACCAGGATCGCCGCCTCCACGGCGCCCACCCCGGCCAGCATGTTCTTGAGGAATCGCACGTGGCCGGGCACGTCGACGAACCCGAGTTCCTGGCCCGACGGCAAGGTGGTGAAGGCGAACCCGAGGTCGATCGTGAGCCCCCGGGTCTTCTCCTCCGGCCACCGGTCCGGATCGGTGCCCGTCAGCGCCAGGACCAGCGACGACTTCCCGTGATCGACGTGCCCCGCGGTGGCTACGACCCGCACGCCGCCCTCATTCTGGCGTTCGTTTTCCGCTGTATCCCGGCAAAGGAACGCCGGTTGCCGCGGGCCGGGGTGCGGTGGCGTTGGAGAACGAACGCCGGTTGATAGGGGTCACGGGGCGAGGCTGGCGAGGCCGGCGGCGAGGCGGGGGTCGTCGGACGGGTCGACGGTACGGAGGTCGCAGACGATGGCGCCGGCGTCGACGCGGGCGACGATGCCGAGCGTCCGGAGCCGGGTCAGGGCCGCGTCGGCATCGGCGACCTCGACCGACAGCCCGCAGGACGGAATCGTCAGGCCGGGGAGGGATCCGCCACCGGCGACGGCCTCCGTGTCGACGACCTTGGCGCCCGGGATCCGCCCGGCCATCGCCTCCGCCCGCTCCCGGAGCGCGGCGAGGGGAGTGGCGGCCATGCGCCAGAGGGGGATGGCGTCGCCGTCGCCGGCCAGGTAGGCCAGGGCCACGGACTGCAGGGCGGCGAGGGCCATCTTGTCGGCTCGCACGGCCCGGGCCAGGGGGTGACGGGCCACCGCCGCCACCAGGTCGGCCCGGCCGGCGATGACCCCGGCCTGGGGGCCGCCGAGCAGCTTGTCGCCGGAGAACGTGACGAGGGCCGCCCCGGCGTCCAGGCATTGGCGGGCGCCCGGCTCGTCCCGCAGCCAGGACGGGCGCTCGGCCAGCCAGGGGGTGGTCTCGTCGAGCAGGCCCGAGCCGATGTCGACCACCACCGGCGGCCCGACGGCGGCCAGCTCGGCCACCGGCGCCGACTCCACGAACCCGATCATGCGGTAGTTCGAGGCGTGGACCCGCAGGATCAGCGCGGTGTCGGCCGAGAGCCCCCGCTCGTAGTCGGCCCGCCGGGTGCGGTTGGTCGTCCCCACCTCCACCAGCCGGGCCCCCGACTCGGCCATCACGTCGGGGACCCGGAACCCGCCGCCGATCTCGACCAGCTCCCCCCGGGACACGATGACCTCCCGGCCCCGGGCCAGCGCCGCCAGCACCAGCAGGACGGCGGCGGCGTTGTTGTTGACCACCAGCGCCGCCTCGGCGCCGCAGGCCCGGGCCAGCAGCGCCCCGGCGTGCTCCTGGCGCGACCCCCGCGTCCCCCGGTCGAGGCGGAACTCCAGGTTCGAGTAGCCGGCCGCTACCTCGGCCACGGCGGCCAGCGGCGCCGAGCCGAGCGGCGCCCGTCCGAGATTGGTGTGGACGATGACCCCGGTGGCGTTCACCACCGGCTGGAGCAGCGACCGCCCGATCTCCAGAGCACGCCGCGACGCGTCGGCCAGCACCGACTCCTCGGTGACGGTCTCCCCCGCCTCCAGCCGGGCCCGGGCGTCGTCGACCACCGACCGGGCGACCCCGACGGCCAGGCCGTGGGGGAGGGCATGCAACGCGGCGAGGACCTTCGTCACGGAGGGCAGCGCGCGCCGGGAATCCACAGCGGCCAGCGTAGGCTTTCGACCCATGAGCCCCCGTCTTCCCCGGCTTCGCCTGCCCCGGCCACGCACGTTCTTCAAGTGGCTGGCCATCGGCCTGGCGGCGATCCTGATCGTGCCCCCGGCCACCGCCGGGGTGGCGCTCGCCACCTACCTCTTCATGCCGCTGCCGGCCTCCCTGCCGCAGGAGAAGCCGCAGGCCGACTCCCGGGTGAGCACCGTCTATGCCGTCGACGGCACCCCCATCGGCGAGTTCAAGGAGGCCGAGTCGCGGGTCGTCATCCCCGCCGACCAGATCCCCAAGACCATCAAGATCGCCGTCGTCGCCTCGGAGGACCACGAGTTCTACAACCACGCCGGGGTCGACTGGCGGGGCATCGTGCGGGCCTTCTGGGCCGATGTCCAGAAGCGCCAGCTGAAGCAGGGCGGCTCCACCATCACCCAGCAGCTGGCCAAGAACCTCTACACCGACGGCAGCCGCACGATCACCCGGAAGGCGAAGGAGGCCTTGATCGCGGCGCAGATCGAGCGGTCCCTGAGCAAGGACGAGATCCTGGCCAAGTACCTGAACACCGTCTACATGGGCGATTCGGTGTTCGGCGTCCAGGCCGCCGCCCAGTCCTATTTCAAGAAGGACGCCAAGGACCTCACGCTGTCGGAGTCGGCGCTGCTGGCCGGCGTGCTGCCCGCCCCCAGCCTCTACTCGCCCCGGAGCCACCCGCAGGCGGCCGAGACCCGGCGCAACGAGGTCCTCGACCGGGTCCAGCGCTACGGGCTGGCGTCGCCCGACGAGGTGGCCAAGGCCCGGGCCGGCAAGCCCAAGGTGTACCCCCCGCCCGGGGTGGTGGGCCGCTACCCGTACTTCCTCGACTACCTCCGGATCTACCTCACGGAGGTCAAGAAGTACGACCCCGAGCTGATCTACCGCGGCGGCCTGCGGATCGACACGACCCTCGACCCCCACCTCGAGGAGACCGCCCAGAGCATCCTGAAGAAGACGCTGCCCAACCCGAAGGACCCTGAGGCGGCCCTGTCGTCGGTCGAGCCGCAGACGGGCTACGTCCGCGCCCTCGTCGGCGGCACCGACTGGAACGAGTCGAAGGTCAACCTGGCGCTGGGCAGGCTCGGCGGTGGATCGGGCCGCCAGGCCGGCTCGTCGTTCAAGCCGTTCGTGCTGGCCCGGGCGTTCGAGGCCGGCGTGTCGCCCAACAAGACCTACTCCGCGCCGTCGTGCATCACGCCCCGGGGCTTCACCGCCCAGGTCTGCAACTACGAGGGCGGCGGGTACGGCTCGGCCAACCTGGCCACGGCCATCATGAAGTCGATCAACACGGTGTTCGTGCAGCTGATCGTCGACGTCGGCATCAAGCAGACGGCGGAGCTGGCCCACCGGCTCGGCATCACCAGCATCGACCTGTCCAAGCCGGTCTACGGCGGCATCGCCATCGGCACCCAGGAGGTGTCGCCGCTCGACATGTCGTCGGCCTTCGGGGTGTTCGCGGGCCGGGGCCTGCGGGCCGAGCCGACGCCCGTCCTCAAGATCACCCAGCGTGACAACACGGTGCTGGAGGACAACACCACCCAGGACCGCACCACCCGGGTGATGGAGGAGCCGGTGGCCGACAACGTGACCAAGCTCCTGACCGGCGTGATCCAGCACGGCACCGGCCGGGCGGCCGACATCGGCCGGCCCGCGGCGGGCAAGACGGGAACGTCGGAGAACTACGAGAACGCCTGGTTCGTCGGCTACACGCCGACCCTCTCCACCGCGGTGTGGATGGGCTACAAGGAGGGGAACATCCCACTCCGGGGAATCCACGGCGTGGGCGCCGTCGTCGGTGGCACCTGGCCGGCCCGGATGTGGCACGACTTCATGACCGAGGCCATGAAGGGCGTGCCGGCCACGGAGTTCACCCAGCCGGCCCCGATCGAGTCGCTGGCGGACCGGGCCAAACGGGAACAGCGGGGCGGATTCGACATCGGCGGGCGGACCGACGCCCCCGGCCTCCCCGGCGGCGGGACCTACTTCCCGGCCGCGCCGCTGCCGTCGGCCAACGAGCCGACCACCTCCACGACGGAGTCCCCGACCACCACGACGTCGACCGAGCCGGCTTCCACCACGACCACGCAGCCGCCGGCGTCGTCGACCACGACCACGACATTCCGGTTCGGCACCCGCCCATCCTCGTCGACGACGTCGACGACCCGGGGCCCCTTCGGGCGGAATTAGCCGGGGAGGACTAGCGCCGTTCGCCGGCCCCGCCGGCGTCGGTCGCCCCGCCGGGGCACTTGAGCACCTTCTCGCACGCCGCCCGGATGTAGGGGGCGAACGTCAC
>JAUZEY010000252.1 GCA_030838785.1 Actinomycetota bacterium
TGCCGGCGACGTCTGAGAACCGGCCCTTGGTCTTGGAGACCATGACGTGGCGGACGGCGAAGCCGACCTGGCTGTGGCTCGCGTCGAGGGCGTAGGTGCCGGCGGCGGGGAGCTCGAGACCGTCGACGATGCGGACGGCGGGGTTGGTGGTGCTCTCGGTCAGGCTCATGGCGTCTCCTCCGGATGATCAGCGAACTTGCCCTTGCAATCGTTGTTGTTGCAAGCAACGTAACCCACAACAATTGCGCGTGCAAGTTCTATTCCGGGTATCGTGGAGGGATGAACGGACCGCTGGACGACGAACGGCTGACCACCGTAGGACTCTTCTTCGAGACCGCGGCGGGGCTGGAGGCGGCGCTGGGTCGCCACCTGGACAGCTACGGGCTGCCCCGCGTCTGGCTCGAGGTGCTGCTCCGGGTGGCCCGCTCGCCGCGCCGGGAGCTCCGCATGGCCGATCTGGCGGCCCAGGTGGCCCTGTCGCCCAGTGGGCTCACCCGGGCGGTGGACAAGATCGAGGAGGCCGGGCTGGTCTCCCGCGTGAGCTGTCCGTCGGATCGCCGGGGGGCGTTCGTACGGCTCACGGAGGCAGGCCGGGAGCGGCTGGAGTCCATCATCCCGGCACACCTGACCCACCTCGAGGAAGACTTCACCGGGCTGCTTTCCCACACGGAGCTGGCCCGGTTCACGGCCACGCTGCGCAAGCTGCGTGACCACCTCAACCCGGGGGCAGCCCAGCTGACCCCCGAGTCTCCATCGGGGATCAACACAGCCTGATCAGGCCGACTTCTGCTCCTCCAGGTGCCGCATGATCTCGGCGGCGTTGAAGCGGCGGTGCCCGCCGAGGGTGCGGATGGCCGAGATCTTCCCCGACTGGGCCCAGCGGGTCACGGTCTTCGGGTTGACCCGGAAGATCTCGGCGACCTCGTTGGGGGTCAGGAGGGTTGCGGTGTCGATGGGCTCTTGCATCAGGGGATCCTTCCTCACTCGGGGGGTCCGAGACTCTGGTCAGGCACCTTCGCGGCATTCGTCTCATAACGGACAACGCCCCAGGTGGGCAGTCATGACGCGAACCGTGACGAAAGTTTTCGGGGTTCCCTACGAGGGCCAGTCGGCCAGTGTGTCGACGAACTGCTGGCGCACCCGTTCGCAGAGGTCGTCGACGTCGTCGGGCCCGAGCCCGACGGTGGGGACGGGCGCCAGCACGGCCACGTCGACGGTGCCGGGGCGGGCCACGAGGGAGGCCCGCCACATGACGTCACCGGCGTTGCGGATCACCACCGGCACCACCGGCACCTCGGCCTGGACGGCGATGTGGAAGGCTCCCTTCTTGAACGGGCCCGGCGTCGGGGTGGCCGACCGGGTCCCTTCGGGGGCGATGGCCAGCGAGATGCCGGACCGGATCTTCTCCACCACGGGGGCGAGGGCGGCCCGGCTCTGGGAGCGGTCGCCCCGGTCCACGTAGACCACACCGGCCAGCGCCGCCAGGGGGGCGAAGCGGGGGTCGTGGGCGAGTTCGGCCTTGGCCACAGCGGTGAAGTCCCGCTGCAGCAGCCGGGAGATGACGATCACGTCGAAGCTCGACTGGTGGTTGAAGACGAACACCGCCGGCCGGTCGGACCAGAGGTGCTCCTCCCCCGTCACCCGGAGGTCGACGCCGGCCAATCCGAGGGCGACCTCGGGAGCGACGGTGGCCACGACGTTGACGGCCGTGCGCCGGCTGCGGTTGAGGAGGCCGATGCCGACGCCGACCGCAAGGCTGGTGGCGATGCCGCCGAGGGCCGCCGCCGTGCGGACGACGGGGACGATCCCCGGCCGGCCCCGGGGCTCGAAGCGGTGGACGGGCCACCCCCGCTCGGTCGCCACCTTGGCCAGGCCGGAGCCGGGGTTGAGGGGTCGGGCCCGGCCGACGGTCTCGAGGAACTCGACGTCCTCGTCGCCGTTGGCGTAGCCGTAGCTGTCGGCCAGCTTGAGGCCGGCTTCGGCGGCGAAGGCGGCGACGGCGTCGGCCTTGTTCTGCCCCCACAGGACCGGTCCGTCGACGCGCCCGGTGAGGCGCCCGTCCACCACCTCGATCTTCGTGCACAGGACGTGCTCGATGCCGAGGTCGGAGGCCAACGGGGCCGCCTGGAAGCGGGTGGCCGACGAAGCCAGAGCCACGGTGTGGCCCCTGCGCTGGTGGGCCTTCACCAGCGCCCGGGCCTCGGGGTAGACGGTGCCGGCCAGCCGCTCCCGGAACAGGCGCTGGCCCAGTTCGATGAGGGCCTCCTCCCGGCGGCCCTTCCCGGCCTCGGCGGCGATCTCCATGAGGGCGGTGACGTCGCTCCCCCGCAGGTGCATGTCGAGGCCGGCCAGGAGCGACCGGACCATCGTCTGGGGGTCGACCTTGCGTCGCCGGATGGCGTCGAGGACAAAGGCCTCGGCCGAGTAGCCGGCGATCAGGGTGCCGTCGAAGTCGAAGAAGGCTCCGATCTCGGGGCCCTCGGGCCCGGCCCCGATCTCGGCCAGCAGCGCGGTCAGGTCCTGGTGTCCGGCCATCCCGGGCCCTCCTCGACGGTGGTGCGCTCCAGGGTGGCGACGGCCAGGCGCCGCAGGCTGTCGACGCGGTCGACGACCTCCCGGAGCTCGGCGGCGAATGCCTCGCGCCCGGCGGCGCTCTCGCCCTCCAGCAGGCCGCGGCCGGAGGCCAGGGCGAGGGCGTTGCGGAACAGCTCCTTGGAGATCGACTCGGTGGAGTGGATGCGCTGCTGGAGGCGGTACTGCCGGCCCACGCCGATGCAGTCATCGAGGAAAGATGCCTCGTCGACGGGCCCCGGGGGATGGGCGGCGAGGCGGTCGGCCACCACCATGTAGGCCTCCAGGAACGATCCCACGACCCGGTGGCCGAGCAGCAGCGGCAGCTCGGCCAGGCCGGTGGCGATAGCGGTGGGTTGCCCTCCAGGGCCCAGGTGAACCTGGCGAGCCTTCCGTTCCCAGTCGGGGTCGAGGATGGCCAGCTCGGCCCGGAGCTCCTCGGCGAACTCCGGCTTGGCGGCGAAGAAGAACTCGTACTTGAGCAGGTCGCGCAGGCGCAGCGCCTCGGCCCAGGCCCGGGCGCCGAGGTCGCCTTCATCGGGGCGGCCGACGGGGTGCCGTACCAGGTGGAGGAGGACCAGCTCGGTGATGGCCCGGGTCACGAAGAAGTGGATGATGCGGTTGCGGGAGTAGGCGGCCACGAGATGCTGGTTCTCGCCGATGGCGTAGACGGGTTCGGCCCCACCGGTGAACCGGGTGACGACCTTGGTGCTGACGAGGGCGTCGAGGGCCGGTCGCAGCCCGTCCGGCGAGGCCAGGTCGACGGAAGCACGCCCCGGGGGAGGCTGGTGAAGCCCCCGAGTGCGCCCCGGGGGAGGCTGGTGAAGCTCCCGAGTGCGCCGCAGGGGAGGCTGGTGAAGCCCCCGAGTGCCGGCCTGGGGCAGCTTCCGGACGGCGACGTAGTCGAGGAGCGGGTCGAGGACGGAGCGGATCTCGCTCTGGGTCAGGGCCCGGTCGCCGAGCCCCAGGAGGGCCAGGGTCAGCAGCGACGTCGGTGTCACCGG